>JACQZH010000022.1 GCA_016213925.1 Candidatus Omnitrophota bacterium
ACGAGATATGCGGAAAGTTTATAAACTCCTCCCAAAGCAGGCTGATCATAAGCGGTAATTAATTTTGTCCCCACTCCCCAAACATTAATTTGCGCGTTTTGTTCTTTGAGGCTGGTAATTATGTTCTCATCCAAATCGTTGCTTGCCACAATTTTCGTATTTACAAATCCGGACTGATCTAAAATCTTACGCGCCTCAATACTCAAATATGCCAAATCTCCCGAATCTAAGCGTATCCCCATCATGTCATGGCCATTCTGGCGAAGCCATATTCCAACTTCCACAGCTTTACGCACACCTTCAAGCGTATCGTAAGTATCAACAAGAAACACACAGTTATTAGGCATCGCTTTAGCGTAAGCCTTAAAAGATTCTAATTCATCATCAAAACTCATTACCCAGCTATGCGCATGGGTCCCTTTTACCGGAATATCAAATAATTTACCTGCCAATACATTTGAAGTAGCAGCGCAACCGCCTATGTAAGCTGCCCTAGAAGCCGCTAAAGAACCGTCTATCCCCTGCGCACGGCGTAAGCCAAATTCTAGGATTGGATCGCCATCTGTCGCTATACACATACGAGCAGCCTTAGTAGCAATAAGCGTTTGAAAATTGATAATATTCAAAAGAGCAGTTTCTAACATCTGGCATTGCAGTATCGGGCCATGAACCCTTATTAATGGTTCCATAGGAAAAACAACCGTACCTTCAGGGATAGCGTCAATATCACAATTAATTTCCAAGTTAAATAAATAATCTAAAAATTTTCTCTCAAAAATCGGCTTATCATCATTCCCCCGCAAAGACTGCAAATAAGCTACATCAGTTTCATCTATGTAAAAATTCTCCAGGTAATCAATCACATATTCTAAGCCGCATGCGATGGTAAATCCGCTTTTAAACGGATTATTCCTGAAAAACATATGAAAAACCGCTTCTTTTTCACTAACTCCGGTTTTCCAATAACTATACGCCATGGTTAATTGATAAAAATCAGTAAGCAGCCCCAAAGACTGATTATATGGAAGAATTTTGTAACCCATACGCACCTCCTCGATATTTCATGTTTGTTTAGTGTTCTTCACACACTAAGTATAGTGTATTTTTTACACTTTGTCAAGAGGTTTCCGCTTTGATTCAAGACTCTCCCCATGGTTCTCTCCCATTCCGGTAAAAAAAATACCCCCTTTAAAAAGGGGGTTATTTTTTGGCTGCCCCGCATGGATTCGAACCATGAATAACTGATCCAGAGTCAGTCGTGTAGCCTTTACACTACGGGGCAAAAAATTATTAAGCTCTAAACTTTATCAATTTTCTAAATGATTCTACCTCTTTTTTCCTCGCAAGTCTAACATAGCTTTTTCCCAATTGGGGAGTATATCCCAAATGCTTAAGCATATAATATGTATCCACTTTTATTTGTTCACATAGGTTTTTTAGTTCAATATACTGCGCATAATTCGACGGCGCATATTGAATACAGCCATCTGTCTCAAAAAGCCCTTTTAAACAAGATATTGCAAATTCACATTTCTTCTTTATCCAAGCAGGTACCCCAACATTATTCTTTATTTTGTTTCCCGATGGAATTTCTAGTAATCCGCTAATTCCACACCGGTATAAAGAAACATCAATTACATTTTCAGTTTTGCGCCTAAGCACACTTGGGGCTTTTTCAAATATTTTCGTTACTATATTAACTATTCGTTTTATATATTCTTTCTTTACAAAACCACATGTTATTACTATGCGTTCAGTCCTGGGAAATTTCTGTATATGCCCATCCCCTAAAATTATTCCAATCAATTCTGCTAACTCGGTAGTTTTTTTTAAACTTTTATAATATTTCTTCCTTTTATCAGGTTTACTTTTCATTTTTTACCGCTATTGAGTCTTATTCAAATATCTACTAAATTACAAGTAATATCTTAACGCAAGAACAATGCTCTTAGCTAACCGCTAATCTATCAAAGTTCCTCTAATTTGTCAAACATCCGGCCGCGGGTTTTTAGCTTCTTGATAACTCTTTCCAGGCGCGTAATAGATTTCTCTTTCCCCAGGAATTGAATGACTTCAAATATTCCCGGGCTTACTGTTCCTCCGGTTAAAGCAACACGTATGGGATGGATAAGCTCTCCGGCCTCAATCCCGGCTTCTTCAACAAGCTTCCTCGTGCCGGCTTCTATGCTTTTATCGTCAAAAGGTTCTGTGTTTTCTAAAACCTCTTTAAACTTAACAAGATATTCCGCAACATTATCCGCTAATAAAAACTTTTCCGCAGCTTCTTTGTCATAACGCACTGTATCCGTAAAGAAAAATCCGGCAAGCTGTTCAAAATGTTCTAAAGTCTGAAACCTGGTCCTGTATAATTTAATCAGCCCGGACAGCCATTGGCGCGCGTAGTCCTGCGCAGGATATCCTTTATCTTTCAGCATCTGAATAATTAAATCAGTAAGCTTCTCTAAGTCATAATTTTTAACGTATTGCGAATTTATCCATTTTAATTTTTCCAGGTCAAAAATCGCCGCGGTCTTATTAACCCGCTTAAGAGAAAAGTCTTTTATCAGAGTTTGCAGATTAAAAATTTCCCTGTCATTACCCGGCGACCAGCCGAGCAATGCGAGGTAGTTTATCAGCGCCTCAGGAAGTATGCCCTGGCCGCGGTATTCACTGATACTTGTTGCACCGTGCCTCTTGGAAAGCCGCGACCTGTCTTCGCCTAAGATCATCGGAATATGCGCGAATTTCGGCAATTTAAAACCCAACGCTTCATAAAGGATTATCTGTTTGGGCGTATTCGGGATATGGTCATCGCCTCTGATAACATGCGTTATTGCCATTAAAGCATCGTCAATCACACAGCAAAAATTATATGCCGGAGAACCGTCTGATTTTATTAGAACCTGATCTTTTATATGCTCTGCATCGATCGTTATTTCTCCGTGAATAAGATCATAAATTTTAACAGTATGCTCCGCGGGTATCTTATATATAATCGCATCCCCTTCTTTATAAGCCTTGCCTTCATTCAGCAGTTTTTGCGCGTATTCACGGTATATATCAAAACGGCTGCTTTGATAATGAAGTTCATCCCAGTCCATACCCAGCCACTGCAGGCTGTTGAGGATCTCATCAAGAAACCTTTTTTCACTGCGTACCTGGTCGGTATCTTCTATTCTTAAAATGAATTTTCCCTTTGTCGCGCGGCTAAATAACCAGTTAAATAACCCGGTACGCGCGCCGCCGATATGTAAAAAACCTGTCGGTGAGGGGGCAAAACGGACTATATTCATAATTTTCAACTCCTATGTATTATTTTAATTTCCTGATTGAATCCGCGATACCGTTAGGGCTTAGCCCTAGTTGTGCCAATAATTTATCCCTTTTGCCGTGTTTTAAAAATTCATCAGGAAGCCCAAGGATTTTCACTTGCGGCGGATTTGTAACATTATTATGCAAATACTCGCAGACAGCGCTGCCGAACCCGCCGCTGATAACTCCGTCTTCAACAGTAACAATCAGCTTAAAATTCAAAGCCTTTTCTTTAATCATTTCCTCATCAAGCGGCTTGGCAAAGCGGCTGTCGATAACTTCCAGGTAAATACCCTTGCGAACTAAAATTTCCGCTGCTTGCAAAGCCGGAGCAACCATGCTGCCCAAAGCAAATACCGCGATATCTTTGCCGCGTAAAACAACGCGGGATTTGCCTATCGGGATCAAACTTTCAGTTTTTGCCTCAACAGGCAGTTCCGGCACGCAATCTTTCGGATAGCGTATCGCGCAGGGAGGTTTTAAAGAAACCGCTAGAGTCAGCATACGTTCAAACTCCTCCTTATTTGAAGGAGCCATAACAACAATGTTCGGAATAAGGCGCAGGTACGCGATATCAAAAACACCATTATGGGTCGGGCCGTCATCAGAAACTATTCCAGCCCTGTCCAGAGCAAATATAACCGGTAATTTTTGCAAGCATACATCATGTATTATCTGGTCAAAGCTTCTTTGCAAAAAAGTGGAATATATTGCCACTACCGGTTTAAACCCGCCGCGCGCAAGGCCCGCGGCAAAACCAACAGCGTGTTCTTCGGCTATACCCGTATCAAAAAATCTTTTGGGAAACTTCTCTCCGAACTCTTCGAGCCCTGTTCCCCCGGGCATTGCCGCGGTAATCGCGATAATCTTTTCGTTCTTTTTCCCGAGCTCAAGCATTTTATTGCTAAAAACTTCAGTATATGTTTGCCCGCCGGCGCATTTCATTTCTCCGGACTCAACCTCGAATTTTCCGGCGCTGTGAAATTTTGAAGGAAAATTTTCCGCGTGTTCATAACCTTTTCCCTTTTTAGTTAAAAGATGCACCAGTACCGGTTCATCAAGTTCGGCTACGCTTTGAAAAGTCGATATCATTGACGGGATATCCTGGCCGCTAATCGGGCCGAAATAGCGAAATCCCAGTTCTTCAAAAAGCATGCCGGGAACTAAAAGATTCTTAAGAGCGCTTTCAAGCCGCTTTGCCGCCCTTAGTGTCCTGAACCCGAACCAGGGAACCCGTTTTAACAATTTTTCCACATCATGGCGGATGCGGTTATATACAGGAGAAGTTACCATACGGTTTAAATATTTACTTAAAGCTCCGATACTTCTTGAAATACTTAATTCATTGTCATTTAATACTACAATCAGGTCTTTATTCATATGGCCGGTATGATTCAACGCTTCAAATGCCATGCCATTAGCTAATGAAGCATCTCCGATAACCACCGCAATTTTTCTTCTGCCGACATTAATCAAATCGCGCGCGCAGGCAAGCCCAAGCGCCCAGGATATCGAAGTAGAACTATGCCCCACTGTAAAATAATCATATACCGGGCTTTCATCAATATCCGGAAATCCGCTTACTCCGCCCGGCTGCCTTAAGGTGGAAAACCTTTCTTTTCTTCCGGTTAAAATCTTATGCGTATATGCCTGGTGCCCCACATCCCAAAGTATAACATCATCAGGCATGCTTAAACAGTAATGCAAGGCAATAGTCAATTCCACTGTGCCAAGATTGCTTGCCAGGTGCCCTCCGTTCTTCGCTACAGTTTCAATAATTAATTCACGGATCTCAACAGCAAGTTTCTGCAGCTCAACATGTGTAAGTTTCTTTAAATGCGCGGGATTATCAACTTTATCTAAAATTCTATCCATAAAAACCTATTCTTCGTCTTTCTCGTCTATTTCTTTCTCATCAAAGCTTTTCAGCTCAAATGATTTCCCTTCTTTTTTTATCAAAACATCAACCTTTTTCTTAGCTTCTTCGAGCTTTTTATTACACAGAGAAATTAATTTTATCCCTTCTTCATAGTTTTTTAATGACACATCCAAAGAGATATCCTCGCTCTCAAGTTCCTCGGCTATTTTTTCAAGCTTTTTAAGCGCCTGTTCAAAAGATATTTCTTTCATGATTTAGTTTCCTCCACCTGGCTTATAATAACACCTTTATGTAATTTTGTCTCTATTATATCCCCTTTTCTTACCTTGTCTGAACCCTTAATCGCCTCTTTTGACTGCTGAAGATACGTAACGCTATATCCGCGGGAAAGTATTGCCAAAGGATTAAGATTAATTAAACGAGAACTTATTTGCTCCAATAAACTCTGTTTAAGTTTCATTTTATGCAAAATAAGCGTTGCCATTCTTTGATCAAGGTTCCCGATTTTTTGCTCTATTCCTTCAAGGACAACCTTAAAATTCGAAAAACGCAAACTCACATTATCCAGCCGCTGCTGATACTGCTCCACAACCTTTTGCGGCCGGCGCAAGGCATAGCTATGTTTAACACGCTCAAAATCTGCTTGGGCAAGTTCTATCTTTTTCATTATAACCTGTTGTAAACGGTTTTGCAAAGCAGTCAATTCCGCTATTAACTTACTTTTTTCCCTGACAACCAATTCCGCTGCTGCTGAAGGCGTAGGCGCCCTTAAATCCGCAACAAAATCGCAAATTGTATAATCGATTTCATGCCCGACAGCAGATATAACCGGAATCTTCGAATTGTAAACCGCGCGCGCGAGTATTTCTTCATTAAACGGCCATAAATCTTCAAGGCTTCCGCCGCCCCTGGCAACAATGATCACATCAACCCCGGCAAAATCGTTTAATTCTTCTATAGCATCGGAAATATCTTTTGCCGCTGTTTTCCCCTGGACTAAAGACGGCCGGATGATAATATGCGCATTAGCGTAGCGGCGGTTGATAACCTGCAGGATATCCCTTATTGCCGCTCCTGTCGCGGAAGTCACAATACCGATCTTTTTCGCTAAAAACGGAATCGGCCGCTTGCGTGCTTGGTCAAACAACCCCTCTTTCAAGAGTTTATTTTTTAATTGTTCAAAAGCAAGCTGTAATGCCCCTTTTCCCCGGGGCTCTATTTTTTCCACATATAACTGATACTGCCCGCCCTGATCATACACGCTTACGCGCCCGAATAAAATACAGGAAAGCCCTTCTTCCAATTTAAAATTAAGATTTGAATTCGCCCGCTTAAAAAACACGCATTTAAGCTGTGCTTTTTCGTCTTTTAAAGTAAAATATATATGCCCGGACTGCGGGATCCGTAAAGTGGAAATTTCACCCTCAACCCAAACCGCGGGGAAATTATCTTCAAGAATTCTGTGGATATCGCGCGTAAGTTCGCAAACACTGAAAATATGTTTATCTTCAAATAAATTGTCCATTGTATTAAAAGTTGCAGGTTACAGGCTGCAAGCCTCAAGCCTCAAGTTACAGATAACATTTTTTTATAAAACTCTAAATACTAACCCCTGCACCCCTATCCCTGGTTTGCCTGCCACTTTAAAAAACCCTCAAGAAAAGCATCGATTTTTCCGTCCATAATAGCCTGAACATTCCCGGTTTCTACCGCGGTCCTATGGTCTTTGACCATATTATAAGGATGCATAACATATGAACGAATCTGGCTGCCCCATTCGATTTTCTTTTTCTGCTGGTTATGTTTATCGGATTTTTCCTGGCGTTGTTTTAATTCTAATTCATAAAGTTTTGATTGAAGCATTTTCATTGCCGTTGCCCTGTTTTTTATCTGAGAGCGCTCATTTTGACATTGCACCACAATTCCTGTAGATAAATGCGTGATCCTCACGGCAGAATCCGTTGTATTGACATGCTGGCCGCCGGCTCCGCTGGACCTGTAAACATCAACCCTGATTTCTTCATCCTTGATTTCGATATTTATATCTTTATCTATCTCCGGGATAACTTCGACTGAAACAAATGAGGTATGCCGGCGTTTATTAGAATCGAAAGGCGATATCCTTACAAGCCGGTGCACTCCGTTCTCGCCTTTTAAACGCCCGTAAACAAACACGCCTTTTATAAGTATCGTAACGCCTTTAACTCCGGCTTCATCTCCGGCAAGAAAATCAATCTCCTCCACGCTGAATTCATTACTTTCTGCCCATCGCTTATACATCCTCAAAAGCATGCTCGCCCAATCACATGATTCCGTACCGCCGGCGCCTGCGTGTATGCTTAAAAAAGCGTTGCAGGAATCTTCCGAGCCGGAAAACAGCAAGCTTATTTCAAGCTTATCCATTGCTTTTTCCAAGCCGCTAAGTTCTGTGTTTATCTGCTTAAGGATTTCCCCATCCTCGGGTTCGGCCCACTCAATAAGCTCGCTTATACTTTTCATGTCCGATTCTACTTTTTGGACAGGTTCAGCCTGGCGTTTTAAATCTTTTAACTGCGCAATTACTTTATTCGCCTCATCCTGAACATTCCAAAAATCAGGCCGGGACATTATTTTTTCTAACTCTTTTATTTTGCTTAACTTAGACTCAAGGTCAAAGATACCCCCTAAGTTTAGCAAATTTATCCGTCATAACACCAATACGTTCTTTTAATTCATTATGCATAATAGCCTCCAAGGTGCTTTATTCTAACATAACTTAAATTGCAATGCAATGTTTGCGGGAATTTATGGAAATTTGTAAACGTAAATTTATAAATTGATTTTTGATATTTAGGATAGTAAAATATAATTCCCCTAGCCGAAGTGGTGGAACTGGCAGACGCGCATGGTTCAGGGCCATGTGTCCGCAAGGACGTGTGGGTTCAAATCCCACCTTCGGCACCAACTCAAAAACCTCACAAACCAAAATTTTGGTAACAGTTCAGCTCTTAGCAGAAGAGACTCGATCGGCTCACGTAGTGAGCATAAGGCGCGCAGAAAACGCTGAACTATTACAAATTTTGGGATAAAAATCATGAGGGTTTAACCGTTTTAACAGGATGTTTCTTTGTGGTGGATTTTTAGAAATTTTATGGTTTTTTAGATGAATTAGAATTCGTAGTTAAAAAATAAATCTTTTGGCTGTAAAAATCCTTCCCTTTTATAACCCCGTTTATAATTACCAGATCTTCGATTTGTATGGCCGCTAATTTTTGCGGAACAGCATTTTCATCGATCTTATTCAGGATCAAAGCATCCGGAGCAACAAAAACCCCTACATCCTGATTAATATGCGGAAGATTGATCTCCAGAAAGTTACCGTTGACCTTCTTAACGACGCCCCGCAATTCAAAAGGCGGATCATAATGTTCCTGTGCCTTTATATCCTTCGCAGACAAAATAAGCGTAAGGCACAATAATATAACTCTAGTTTTTTTCAGCATTATCCGAATTTATAAACCTTGCGTACTGGTTTCTCAACGATCCAGGTGCAAGACAAACCCTTGGGAAAAACAACCAAATCTCCGGCTTCGAATTTAGTTTCTCCCTGCGCGGTTTTTACTTTAACCTTTCCTTCATAAAGATAGGCTGTCTCTTTATCAGAATAGGTCCAGTCAAAAGTACTTACCGCGCATTCCCAGGTATTCCAATCTTCAACGCCAAGATCTTTCAAATCATCTTCCGTCGGTTTTTTTACAATAATCTTCATGATCCCCTCCCCAAATTATCTACTTACACAGTTATTCAATAACCGCTATTATGATATTATACACTTTCACATAAAAAAATCAATTTTTCTCGTATGCCGAATTGACTCACATAAATCTAACTAAAAATACAATTTGTTTCCTAACTAAAACAGAAAAGTAATTATTGGCTTATTGCTCATTGGGTAAGAATAGAAGCTGGTTCCTGGCTTATGATTTCTAGCTCTCCGGTTTCGGGGTTAAGTTCACGTATTTCATCAATTTTTTCGTCAAAATCAGTGTCTTTTTCTACTTTAGCAAGCTTACTAAACTCATAATATTCAAACCTATCTGGCTTGCCATCGTGATTAGTATCATAATTTGTCCTACTAATCCCAACATCTTCAAAGCAAGAAATAGAAGTAGGGATATTATACCCTTGCGTATAATTTTCTTCTAATACAGTTTTATTTTTTTTTGTATAAATAAGTACTCTAAATCTTCGTGGTCTCTTGTATGTTTTCACTATATCCATTTCTTGTTGTAATAATCGTTCTCCATTTTTAACCACATATTCTCCTTTTTTATAATAATGTGTATGTTTCTCCCCTTTAACTTCATCAAGTAAAACCTCTTTTAATAGTTCTTCTCCTCTCCAAAATATCCAAAAATCAGGGGTTCCATTAAAATTATTGTCAAATATTTCCTTAAAAAGATGTTTTCCCCTACAATATTTCCATAAATCAATTTTACCATCGTTATTGATATCTAAAGTTTCAATTTTTATATCCTTTTTTAAAACACTAACAGTAATAATAACTATCCCTAATAAAATTATTGCAAAGATTATCACCTTTTTCATAAGCAACCCTTCTAATTTATTTTGGAACATATTCATTATATTCCAGCGATGAGCCAATCCGTTGTTTCCCTATTGGATTAAATATTTTCTCAATTGTCATACTTGCTTTAATCACCCCAAATTCTTTATCCCCCTCACTTGTGTAATATTCTCCAACCCTATAATCAAGCTCCATATAATATTTTTGGTTGCCTCTCTCATAGGTAACAGTTACCATATAATCTGTTTGCGTTCCATCATAATCCCGCATTTTTATAAACTTAGATGCAGTGCCTATTATTATACCAGGGCAGCCAGAGAACCCCAAGATGATACTTACTAATCGCGTTTTTGCATTTTTAATCGCAGCTTCTTTATCTGTAATTGGATTTTGCAAAAAGTTCATATCAACAATATCTACCCAGTTACATCCAAGTTCTTTTTCAACTTCACCAAATATTTCTTTAATTAAACTTTGGTCAATATTCGACATAGTGATCTTTTTTGGTTTTATTAGCTGTTGAAACTGATCTTTCACTAATACTTTCATACCTTTAACAAAAAATTTCGGCAGCTCAAATTCTTCCTTAACTGATTTTAAATAATTGTTTAATAATATCCCCGATCCCACACCTACAACTCTTTTTCCCGCTTCTTGAACTCCTTCGAAAATCAATGTTTTTTGCGAAGCTGATTGCTGAGACAAATTAGAAGAAAAATCATCTTTTATTTTAGCAACTATATCTTTCATATTGCCTGTACCAGGTTTGATCACCTCAAAAAATACTTCATTATCATAAATTGTATCAGTGTTATTAGATTTATAAAAAAATGCTTGTTTAGCGCTAATAATATACTTTTGTCTGTTTTCATCTAGTAAAACATTTAGCCCCCTAGATTCCACTGCCATATTATATATTTCTTTCGAAGAGATATTTAAGTATAAAGTCAACGGAGATTCAAAAACGTCACTTACTTCTTCAAATATCAAGTTTTCTTGGCTTATTAATCTTGTCTCTTGCAGAAAAGGATTGAGTTTTGGAGTTTTATTACATAAATCTTTCACTATTAATTTAGTCTTATCCCCTATCCCGCCTTCTCCTACGATGTCTTCCACCGCCCCCTGCCTGAAACTCGCGGTTGCGGATTCTCTTAGGACATCAACGGCTTTTTCTCAGCTGGAGGTTCTTTTTCCGAAATTATTCACCTTGTTTTGATAGGCTGCTTTATCATACG
>JACQZH010000023.1 GCA_016213925.1 Candidatus Omnitrophota bacterium
CGGACCGGTACTATTATTTATCAGTATAATGCGAAAGATCAATTGAGCAAGATAGAAAATTATAACAGCGAAGGCGGCCTTACTTCAATTAGTACTCTAGATTCAAACGGTAAAGTAATGAGTCAGGAATTATACGGATTTAATGGCGCGAAGACAGGTACTGCTGTTTACCAGTATAATACTCAAGGTCAGTTAACTAGCATTAGAAATTATAATAATAAAGGTGGGCTTATATCAGTTAGTACTCTAGATTCAAGTGGCAAAGTAACCTCTGCGGTTATGTATGGGGCTGATGGAACTGAAACGGGCCACAGTATATACATATACAGAGATGACGGGACTCTGATGCAAGTGGACACTTATAATAATAATAATCAGTTAGTACAGTGTTCAATATTCGATGAGCAAGGAAATCCAACAGTTTCTTATTCGTATGGTTCTGATGGGAATGTATCAGGAATAACCGAGTATGATAGCTCTAGCTTGCCTGTAACTAGTGTGAATAATGATAATAAAAAAATAGGCACTATGCTTTGTTCATATGGTTCAGATGATAAGTTAACTGAAATCAATGAGTATAATGATGCTGGAGTCCTTATTGGAAAAACGATTTTCGACAGTTCCTTAAATTGTTACCGCTATGTCTCACTTGACGGTTTGGATTCAAACGGCAAACAACAGCGCCAGGTAATCTATGGATCTGACGGTAAAGAGATTGGTTATAGAATTTACTCGTATGATTCAAAGGGTAAATTAACAGAAATTAATGGTTATAATAATTCTGGGGTGCTTATAGGAAAAACTTTTTTTGACAGTACAACAAATACTTATAAGCATGCCTCAATTTCCGAAGATGAACGCAACTATTTATATAGGCCTAATGCTATCTGACTTAAGGTAAGGCTGTCCTAAAGTTTATATAGTATGGGGATTAGTAATCTGCAAAGAAAACCCGCGAAAGATTAAATTTTCGCGGGTTTTCTTATCTATGTTATTTTGGAATAAGTTACACTTAATTTCTAACTTTAGCTAACTCAAATTATCCCGGATTTTGCAGCACGAAAAGTCCGCCCGTAGGGGCGATAGTCTACCTGTCTGCCGACTAGGCAGGAATCCGTGTAGGATTTAGACTTGCCAGCGGCCTTGCCGCTAGGCAGGCTATCGAGGTATCCCAAAAATTGCCTGCATCTTTTTATGCATGCCATTATTTTGCAACTGATTTTTTCGAAATAAGTTACCATAATTTTTGTTCTCCATTGCCTGTCTAGCCGCCAGGCAGGCAATTTTTGGGATTATTGAAAAATATCGTTTGTTTGCAAATTTTCAGACCTCATGGTATACTTTAACGCATTTTTCAAACTGCAGGTTCAATTAATCAAAATCTAAGTTCAATTCTTTAAATAAGCTGAGGCTATTTATTAATAGTTTTTAGGCGAAAAATTATGCAGAAATCCGGAAAAATTTTTAATACGAATAAGATTATTTCTATAGCACTTGTGCAAGCGCTTTTGTTTGCCGTCCCCTTATGGGCGGAAAATTCCCTGATTGATGAAAAAGACGGATTATGTACCCTTTCTCCCGATATCCATTTAGAAGTCAATGTATTTAAAGCTGTTTATCAGCAGGCTGTAAATTTACTGCGGAAAAAATCAATCGTAGAGCAGTTGTCAAAAGAATCTTTGTTTAGGGAAGCTATCCTTAAAAGCCGGGCCGATTCAGGAAGAGTAAAATTAGAAAGACTAGTTATTAAGTTATTTGCCCGGAAAGCTAATGCTGAAGAAGAGTCCATTCTTATTAAAAAAAACGAGGCGGCATCCTTGCTTGGGCGGCTCATGAAAAAAGAGATGATTACGAAGAAAGGGACCGTAATTTCGTTGAGCGATCTATTTAGAGCGGTCGCGGAATTAAGCGATAGTTATTCCCAGGATAAGAAAGATATGTTTTATTATCTTATCCGGACTCTGAACGAAAAGGAAATTTTCGATAATGAGTATACAGCTCTAGATATTTCCCGGATGCTCGTAAGTTTTTCTGGGCCGGAGCGTTTTGAAGCAGAGCAGGAGCTGGTAAATTTGATTATCTCTGTGGCTGAAGATAATTTAGCTGAAAATAAAATCGCTGATTTTTTGAATGAGGTTTTGCCTGCATATCGTTTATCAATAGAAAACGAAGAAAAGATTATTCGAATACTGAATTTAAAAGAAAGAGCAGCCCGGGAAGGAATTATAAAATCTGAAAATGGATTTGCGCAGGCCGTTTCTAGTTTGAGAAATTCTAATTTTTACTATGCTGGGGAGGCCCTTAAAAACATTATCGTTTACGCGAGAATAAATCCGCTTTTTGCCGAAAAAACATTAGATGATAAAAAAATGAGTAAACAGCGTATTTTGAAAGAGTCAATACGTAATGTCATTTCTACTGTAAAGGGAAGTTATCGGTTGTACCCATTATTGCGTCAGACAGTAAAAGACACGTTTTATCTTTCGAGTTCGAAGATGGAGGAAATTGACAGGTTATGCCGTATTGCGGAACGCGAAGTAAATGTGAGTACGCATAAGGGGCAGGACTTATATAATCCATTGCATCTTTTGAGGATATTAAAAGATAATCACCAGCGCCGGGGCAATAGCCCAGAAGTAACCAAGGCGCTTAAGCGTTTACTGGAGATAACCCGGGAGTTATCAAACGAAAAAAAAGAGATGATTTCAGAATCAGAGCTAGCTGGGGTTGCCGACAGTAAAATAAGAGATAGTATAAAACAAGCCAATGCGGATTTTAAAAAAGGCAGAAAATTAGAAGCAGTAGTGATGCTTACAAAATTACGGCAGCAGATATACTTAAAAATTATTTCCAAAATGCAGGAAGCGGAAAAGGCTAATTTTAAAGATATCCGCCGCTGGGGCACTCATATGGATAGAGCGGAGCAATCGTCTCAAACCGCGCTTACCTTGATGGAAATTGACCTGCTCCTTGAACAGAAGATTAATGACTATTCCGGTGATTTATTGAAAGAAGTAACTGATAAGCTGGCAGCCAGCCAAAACGGGAGATTGATTTCTCAAGCTATGCTTGCGGTTTATGTTATCGCTAAAAACGCGGCCTTAAGCGGATTGGGAGATAAAGGGCTTTCTGTTTATGCAGACTATCTTCTAGTTATGTCTGAAGCTAATGGGTATGGCCAGCTTGATTTATGCAGAATTTACGGGTTTATTCATCAGATAAGGCTGCTTATAGAAAAAGAAATTGTAAGTTTATCCGAAGATTACACATGGAGGGTAGCGGCTTTAATATCGGATGAGCAGCAGGAAAATCCTCAAACTCTGGGTTTTGTGCAGGATTTTTTGACAGCAACTACTATCCGGCAGTTCGGAGAACGTATTATTATGAGTATAGAACAAAACTTTAAAAACTTAATCGAAAAAGATGAGACAGTTTCCGGTTTTCAGCTTGATCCAGTAATGCTTGAACAAACCGCAGCGAGGATTGAGCCGCATTTTGGAAAAGAAAAAGGCGATGTTATTTGGCTGGAAGATGGCAAGGGAATAGATGTGAGCACAATTGGAGATAAAGCGGCCGGCTTAAGTATGATGCTCGGGAAACATTTTAATGTTCCGCCGGGATTTATCGTTATTGGAGATAAAAATGAAAAAAAATTACCAAAATATTTAAGTGATAAAATCAAGGCACAGATCCGCGTATTTGAGAAAAAAACCGGCAAAAAAATTAATGATTCTAAAAACCCCTTGATTTTGTCTTTGCGGGCTACTTTCCCTGTCCCAATGCCGGGGATATTCCCCACAGTTACTAATTTTGGGATGAATGATAAAACAATGGAGGCTTTGGCTAAACGCTATAACCGGAAATTCGCTTTAAGCTGTTATGTGCGGTTTTTAAGGAGTTATTATGAAGCGATGGATGATAATTTTGATCAGCTGGATTATCCGTTTATCCCTAAGGATGCAAGCGTGCAAGAAATGGAAGAAATATTATTATTTTATAAAACTGCGGCGTTTTTAAATGGGATAAAAGTCCCGGATGATCCTTATGAACAGATTGAAAATATTATCAGTAAAATAACCTATCATCCCATGAGGGGTAAAGTTGCTTTAAGCTGCGCTTTGCACGGCATACCGTCAGATTGGTTAGTGAATGTTGTGGTTCAGGAGATGAAATTCGGCAACCTGGAAAATTCATATACTGCGGTTGTGCATACGAGAAATACTCTTGACGGAAGTCCGGAATTAGAGGCGAATGTACTCTACGGAGGCCAGGGAGAAGATTTAGTTACGCCAAAAGGAGAGGTTATAACTGAAAATGTTTTGCCGGTTGATGACGCTGTATTTTTAAAAAACGTAAGCGTTATATTAGAAAAAGAATTTCAAGGGCCGGTAGAACTAGAAATAACTAACCAGGAAGGGGAAATATTTTTTTTACAGGCGAGAATTGCGAAGTTACATTCGCATGCTTCGAAAAGGGCATTATTAGATATGGCACAGGAAGGGATAATGAGCGAGGCAGAAGCCTTAAAGCGGATAAAGAAAGAGCAAACGGAAGAATTACCCGCGGTTTCTGCTAAAGAAAGGCATTTTGCAGAAGGCCTGGGTATTTCCGGAGGGGCGATCAGCGGGCCGATAGCGCTGACGATAGAGAAGGCCATGGAATTCACTAAGGCCGGAAGAAATTCTGTTCTTGTTTTAATGACTACTCCGGCTAGAGATATCCAGGATAGATACGCTAAACAAATCGGCGTATTAACTGTTCATGGGACATCTTCAACCCATTATGCTGAATGGTGCCGGAAGCTGAATAGGCCGTATATCTCAATGGTTGAGATGAGTATAGATATTGATAAACGGACAATTAACCTCGGAGGAAAAATTTTAACAGAGGGAGATGTATTGACTATTGATGGGATAAACGGAAAAATTTTTGAAGGAGAGAAAGAGATTATTAATAAAGCCGGTATTCAAGGAGAAGGCGATTTTTCGGAACAGCCGGCGCATCTTCGAGATATTAATAAAGTAAAAGATAAAATAGTTGAGGTTCTTGGAAAGGATTATGAGGCTGATATTGATCATGGGGTAACACATGCCCAAGATCTTATTGAAAAGGCCGTAAATTTAGCGGGAAAATTGCAAGTGACGGACAAAATCGATTGGAAGGTATTGACCGCGGCTATTTGTTTACACGATATCGGTTCAGCCCAAGAGCTGCATGGGCAGGAGAGCGCGGCATTTGCTAAAGATTTATTAACCGAGATAGGTATTTTAGACAACGCTCAAATCCGCAAGGTGGAAGAGGCTATTATTCTTCATGAAATCAGAACTGATAACGCTAGCACCATGCGTAAGCAGGCCGGGCTCGAGGCGCAGTTTCTTTATGATATTGACGTTTGGGATGCGTTCGGAATAAAAGGCATATACCGCTATATAGCAATATATCTTAAGCGCGGCAAAGATTTAAATCATATTAAAGTTGAGGTTATAAAAAACGTGAAGAAACGTTTTAAAACCATAACTTTCAAGCAAACGAAAAATTTAGCGCGGGATGATTTTAAAATTTCCCGTTCTTTTTTTGAGCAATTATCAAGGGAAAAGTACAAGCAAGATTTTAGGCTTGGCGCTACAGGGGTGGTGTGTTATATCCGGCAATATCTTCAAGAGCATCCGGCATGGGCGGCTTATCAAGTCATTAGGCAGCTGGAATCAGAAGTCTCCGTAAAAGATAATCCGGCGTATAATTTTATTTATTATTACTTTAGAGATTTAGAAACAGCATACCGAGCTTCGCAGGTATTTTCTATTATGCCGGAGAGTTTTATAAAAGATAGAATACCCAAAATAGCGGCAGAGGCTAAAAAGCAAACAGCACTTAAATTAACTGTTATTGAAGAGGCAATTTAGTAGAAAAAATTAATATTGGCTATGCTAGCTGTACTGCCGGGATGGAAACTTTTTCGAATAATAGAGATAAATATTCTAATATGTCTCCGCAGGTTGCGTTAAGCCAAATGTCTATTCAGAATGCTTTTAGCGGCTTTCGTGTGGATTTTACTCATGCGGCAGTTAGTATGAGAGAAGGGATCCCTAGTATTAAAAAGCTTAGGGCAGAGTTTCCGCTGCAAGATTCCGCAAAAGGCCAAGGGGTTCCGGTAAATGAATTGAGCCTTAACTCTGAAGGGACTAATCAGACTGCTCCAGTTGAGCTGTCAATACCGCAGACATGGATGGGGAAGATCAAATCAGTGCTTAAAATGCCTTTGGAAGTAATTATTTCTACCGGGTATCAAATGATAGGGCGGCCGGCACCGTCAAAGATGAGCGCTGAACACGTTATCGCAGTAGCTATTTTAGTTTCAGTGCACGCTATTTTTATGACGGCTCCTCTTGCATTACCGCCGGAATTAAGATGGAAGATGATGGAGTTTATTTATTTTAGCTGGGAAACGATTATTTCACTTGTAGCAACATTTTTCGCTGCGCATACCCATATCTCCATTCATGAAATGGGGCATTATTTGACCGCAGGAAAAATAAATGCCTTGCCGAAAAATTTACAAGCAGAATTCACGAAAAAAAATCAAGGAAGCTTAGGCAAAAAAATCTTGTGGTATTTGTCTATGTTTTTGAAAATACCTTACGGTAAATTTGAAGGAATAAAAAAGGAAGGTTTAGGGTATTATCTTAACGCTCCGTTTAACCTAAGGGCTTCTGCTGCCGGACCTACTTGGAGTAGAAATTTAGCTTTAGTCGGACTTGCCGGAGCAGTATTGGTTTTAGCGCCGGGATTGATTCTTAATATATTGCCGGCTATTTATGTTGGCCGAGTGTTTTTCTCTTTGATGGCTTCAGGATATTTAACTTTTAAATATGCTGATCCGGGCAGCTATCGTAAATTTAAGGAGCAGGAGGAATTAGCTGCTCAGCAGGCTGAAGAGGCGTTGAAGCGGATGGAAGTTCAAACCGGAGAAGAACAGCTGTGGCATTTAAAGGTTGCGGAAATTACGCGAAAAGTAAGAGAAAATGCGATGAAGGTTTTTTATCATCCTATATACGGACGCGTAATTCGTCCTGATGAATGGCGTAATTCTTCTATGGGCGGAGAACATTTATCTAATGAATTTAAAGAATCAAATATCAGCGCTCAAGAAGGAATGTTCTTGATTATAGGAGCGGAAAACGGTAACCAAGCGCAGGAATGGACTGTAAAATTGCAAAATAGGCTTAGACAGATAATTGCTAATGCTGAAAACAGCAGTGTGTTAGGTGTTGGATTGGAAGGAGGGCTTGCTACTAATATTGCCAGGGGGGATTATCCTATTCCTGAGATTAAATCGTGGCTGATGATGACCCAGGCTATATTAGACTGTAATTTAATTCCTGGCAAGGATGTGGCGATTGCTTTTGACGTAGCGGCAAGTGAATTGTCGAATAATTTCCGGATAGAAAAAGAACAGGAAGATGCGGTAGGTATGTATTTGTTTTGGAAAGATGCGGCAAAAGTTGTAATGAACAACAAGGAATTACTGCAAGTATATAAAGATGTATATTATGGCAAGTACCAATTGGATTATAAAGGGAAAAAAGTTACTATTCCGCTGTTATCGCTTGAAGATGGTTTTGCAGAGGATGATTTTGATGGCTGGAAAATGGCTAAAAAAGAATTCGGAAAAGGTATATTTATTGTTGCAGATGATTTAGCAACCACAAATGACGCGATCGTAGAAAAGTTAGCTCGCGCAGGATTGGCGGATACTCTTTTAGTAAAAGCCAACCAAATTGGAACTTTATCGGAAACTATGCTTGCTGTATCTGTGGCGATGGCACACTATTGGAAGTTAATTTCATCACATAGGTCGAAATCGCCGGTTAACCCTTTTGAAGCGCATGTTGCGATTGCTTACCGGGCAATGGGAGTAAAGGTTGGAGGGGGGCAAAATACAGAAAGAGTTTTAAAATATCACGAGTTAAATCTAATCGAACTCAAAGCGGAAGAATTTTTTAGAGAATTTATGAAGATAGTTATAGAAACAGTGCAGACAGAAGGGTTTGAAGCTTTAGAAAATATTGAGTTGATTTTAGATGAAAAACGCTCGACAGTGAGCGCGGAAACTATAGATTTAAGCAAGGCAAAAATAACCAATATGTTAGCTGTTGAAGAGCCGACTAATGCCGGTATTCCCACAGTGGGAGTTACGATAAATGCTGGATTTAAAAATTATCCGGATTTATTAACCGGAGAAGGTGCGACTCCTTTAGGCACATCTGCTGGCTCAAATGAAGCTATTCACCTGGTCGATTCAATGATTGAGTATAGCGAATACGGAAAATTAATTGACCAATATCCAGATTTATTTAAAGAACATAAACTTTTTAAGCGCGTATATAACTTCGCAAAAGACGTAGATCCGGATAAAATTAATAAACAAAATAATAGTGAGTTAAAAACATTATGGGAAAGAGCCGGGCGTTATGCAGGCAAAGGAACTTTAAATGCAAGCGATAATGCTCAAACCTTGATAGCGGAACATCTGATCGGGAAAAGCCTTGCGGACTTTGACCTTTTGGATGTAGATAGATTCCTTCTTGATTTGGAAAAGGAAACTGCGAAAAAACGCGGCAAGCTAGATGCTGGCGCAAGTGCAGAAGAATTAATAAAAGTTATGCAGAGAAAACAAAATTTAGGGATGAATGCGATCTTGTCTACATCAATAGCTATGGGAGAAATAATAGCAAAATTTCAAAATAAAGAACTTTGGCAGATACTGGAAGAAGAATTTGATTATATGGTGGCGATGGCTATGCTTGAGTCAGGGGTTATTGATGTTGATAAGGAATTTCCGGAATTAGCTGGCAAAGATGATGCGGCAAAAGTAAAGTGGTTGGTGGAAAACTTATTTTTTGAAGATCTCCTTGGATACCTTCAAAAGATAAACGATAACTTTGTTGAGCAAAACCGGCCGTTATATGAACTGCTTAGGAAAGTTACCCGGATATATTCTTACGAAGAGCATTCGAAGGATATACATAAGGAAATGCTTAATAATATTGCAACAAGTGTTAAATTGAAAAAATCAGCGCAGAAGATAGCGATTGAGTATTTGATAGATAGGAGCATATAAGAATTCGTAATTAAGAATAAAAAAAGAGGCATGTTTTTGAAACATGCCTCTTTTTTTTAAGGAGTTAAGCACTTTTAAAAATAGTATTTCCCGATAATCCCAAAGGATATTGACTTATCTAAAAACTATGCCCTAATTAACGTTGTTTGAATATTTAGAATCAAGTTGTATAATATAAAGTATGATGACAAATCTAAAATCCTTGCGTTGGATAGGGAGTATCTTTATCAGCTTAAGCATATGCCAATTAACTTTGGCTCTAACCGTAACCGCAGAAGATAACAATCTTATAGATAAAAACTCACCTTTCGGCATCCATCCGGCTGTGCCTTATGATGAGGCACAGAATATGGGGGTTAAATGGACACGGGGGGGAGCAGGCGCTTATTTTTTTTGGTCTTTAGTAGATCCTGATATGGCCGGAGACCCTGCGCAGTTTAAGTGGCAAGGAGTTGCTTTTCGTCAGCAAGGCAAAGGGGTTAAATTTAATTATGATGAACTTTATAATACGCAGGAAGCGGGTTTTCAGATACTTTATAATATTGATATACAGCCGAAATTAGCAAGAGGGTATAGAAAAAATGATTCTTGGTTGCCGGTAGATGAAGATGCGTACAAAAATTTTGTAAAAGCAGTTGTCAGGCGCTATGCATTTGTACGCTATTGGCAAATCGGGAACGAACCAACAGCCGATAAGATGCAGGATTATGGACGATTCATTTCTATTACTTATAACGCTATAAAAGAGGCTGATCCGGGCGCAAAAGTGCTTATCGGCGGAGTAAGCGGGATGAAAATGCCGCATACTATTTCTGAATACCGGTTAAATTTCAATAAGTTTTATCTGCCGCTTTTAGAAGATATCGCTAATCAGAATAAGCGCTGTTTTGATATTTTTGATTTTCATTTGTATGGAGATGTTAGTGGTGATTATCTTTTAAGCCGGGATATTTATAATTATATCTCTCGAATGATAAATAAATTAGGCATTCCTGAACCGGAAGAATATTGGATTACTGAAATGGGTACCTATAGCGGTGACCCGGTGCAGGTTATCCGAGGAAGAAATAACACAAAGGACTGGCCGTATCAGAGCGAAAAACAACAGGCAATAGATATTGTTAAAAGATATGTATATCCGCTTTCTTCCGGCATTAAAAAGATTTTTCTTGCTTGGGGGCTTAAAGAAGGCTTTAAAAATGACCAAGGCTATTTTGATTTTACCGGTTTAATTTATGATGGCAGATTTGAACATGATCAAGGCAGTGGAGTTAGGAAACTTTCCTACTATACCTATAAAAAAATGGCGGAAGTTTTGGAAGGAAGCGATTGGAGTAATATTGAAATAGTCCAAGAATCAGAGGGGCTTTATATTTATAAATTTATAAAGCAAGAAAAACCTATCTGGGTTGCGTGGAATGACAGTGAGAATGAAAAACAAATTGTAATCTTTGATATAGCCGCAAAGCAAACCAAAATTACTGAAGCAGTGCCAAAATACGAATTAGGCAAAAAGATAACAGATTATAACACTGCTTTTAATACCAGGATTATGCCTGCCAATGATAGTAAAATCAGCTTAATCTTAAAAGATATTCCGGTATTTATTGAATTGCAATAACCTGGGGCCGCTTTTTTAATTAGCAATTTCCTTATATTAATTATACAATGATTCCTTATGCAAGAAACAATTCATAAGATATTAACGCAGTTCTGGGGATATGAATCTTTTCTGCCATTGCAGGAAGAAACAATTTATTCCATATTCAAAAAAGAAGATAGCCTGACGGTTTTACCGACCGGAGGGGGAAAGTCATTATGTTTTCAGTTGCCTGTCCTGGCCGGACCAGGAATGGCAGTAGTTATCTCCCCCTTAATCTCTCTGATGAAGGACCAGGTGGACAGCCTCAATGATATGGGCATTACCGCGGCATTTTTAAATTCAAGCCTGTCTTATGATCAGCAGGATACAGTAATCGATCGTATCCGGCGCCATGAAATAAAGCTTTTGTATCTTTCCCCGGAACGGCTTCAGAACGAAGAAACGCTCTGCATGTTGAGAGATATAGGCGTTTCTTTTTTTGTTATTGATGAAGCGCATTGTATAAGCCATTGGGGGCATGATTTCCGGGCAGAATACCGGATGTTGGGGATGCTTAGAGATTTTTTTCCTTCAGCCGGTATCCATGCGTTTACAGCTACGGCAACCAAAGCAGTACAGGAAGATATTGTCAGCCAGCTGGAGTTATCAGAACCCGTGCTTCATATCGGATTGGTAGACCGTCCAAATCTTACTTACCGGGTGATGCCTCGCCAACAGATTATTAAACAAGTTACCGAGGCCATAGAACGGCACGCTAATGAACCGGGGATTATTTATTGCCTTCGGCGCAAAGATGTGGACAGTATGTCGAAGAGTTTGAAAAAATTGGGGTTTGATAATGTATCGTATCACGCCGGCATGACTGATAAACAGCGCCATGAAAATCAAGAACGTTTTGTCGGTGAAGACGTGAACATTATTGTAGCGACAGTAGCCTTTGGCATGGGGATTGACCGCTCGAATATCCGGTTTGTAATTCACGCGGGTATGCCTAAAAGTATTGAGCATTATCAGCAGGAAACCGGGCGTGCCGGCAGAGACGGATTGCCGGCGTTCTGTTATTTGTTTTACAGCGGCGCTGATTATCAGCTTTGGAGCTATTTTGCCAAGAAATCTTCCGAAAACAGCGTGATAATGCAGAAGCTGGGATTAATGTACGATTTTTGCGCCCAGCCGCAATGCCGTCATAAAGTACTGGTAAATTATTTCGGCCAGCAGTATTTTGCAGGGTCGTGTAATGCCTGCGATTATTGTCTTGGGGAGTTGGATATGGTTGAAGATCCTTTGTCATTAGGAAAGGATATCATTTCCTGCGTGAACGGTGTGAAGCAAGGTGAGTACGGTTTTGGAGCGGGATATGTCGCTGATGTATTGAAAGGCACGGTAATTGATAAAATAACTAATCTGCGCCACCATGAGTTGCCGGTATTCGGAGCTATGAAAAATGAATCAACAGCTTATATCAGGTATATGATTGAACAGCTTATCGGCCAGGGGTTTTTACAGCGGCAGGAGGAGTACTCCACTTTGTCCGTGACCGTTAGGGGCAAACAACTGCTGGAAGGCAAAGCAGTGCCGGTTTTAGCAAAACCACTGATACGGGAAAAGAAAAAACAGATTGCCAAACAGCGCTTAGCACGCCGGAGCCAGGAGTGGCAAGGTATAGATGAAAGCCTGTTTCAAAGTTTGCGGGAGAAAAGAGCTGAACTTGCCCGCAAAAAGGGTGTGCCTGCGTATATTATATTCAGCGATAAAACGCTTAAGGATATGGCAGAGAAAAAACCACTTACAAAAAGCGCTTTTGCTAATATTTACGGGGTCGGTGAAATGAAATTGAAAGCATATGCGGATGTGTTTATCAGTGTGATTTTGGATAGGTCGGATTGACTTTACTTATCTAACATGTTATAGTAAAAAAAGTTATGAATAGGGGAATGATTTAATGAGTTTTGCGGCAACTTTTCTTAATATTTTTTCCGGAATGGTTGAAATTGCGGCGATTGTAATAGCCGGGTTTATTTTTTTTAGAAGTAAACTTCTTACCAGCGAGGGGTTGCACGGGCTAACCAGCTTAACGATCAATTTATTCTTACCTTGCCTTATCTTCAGCCATTTTGTAAAAAATTTTGATTTCAGCTCAACGGCGGATTGGTGGATATATCCGATCATAGGTATTGTTATTTCAGCTATCGGTGCTTTTGTCGGTAAAATCATGCTTTCTTTTAATAAAAATATAGGCAGGGAAAATGAATTTATCAGTCTGCTTGCTTACCAGAATTGCGGTTATCTGCCGCTTGTGCTGGTTAAGTCTATTTTTCCTGAAATAGTGTCAGGAGTTCTTTTAGTATATATTTTTCTTTTTATGCAAGGTTATAACCTGATTTTTTGGAGCGTGGGAATACAATACCTGACTAAGAAAAATTTATCACAAGTCAGCTTTAAGAAAGTGTTTAATCCGCCGTTTATTTCTTTACTGCTTAGCATATTTTTAGTGGGATTTAAGATTCACGGCTATATTCCAGCGCCTATAACAAGAGCTGTTACGCTTCTTGGAGATTGCACTCCTGCCGCAGCTTTGCTTACCTTAGGCGGGGTTCTTGCCGGATGCATTGGGCAGCTAAGAAGTTTTTCAAAAACATTCCTGCAGAATGTTGTTGCCGGAAAATTGATTATTCTACCGGCAATTATTTTTTCATTATTATATTTGTTACATCTGCCGCGGCTTATGGCAATATTGATTATGATAGAAGCTGTAATGCCTTCGGCTATTAATTTAAGCGTAGTTTCTTTTAATAACAAACCTGAATGCAGCCTGGTAAGCCAAGGGGTTTTGATTACGCATATTTTATCTATTTTAACCATTCCTCTTTTTATGAGTATCTTTGCTTTTTTTGTAAAATAAAAAAACGGGAACTTTTTATCGTTTTATTTGTCAAAAGAAGGAGAAGACAAGACTTTGATAGAAATTGATTAACACAGATAGAAAGAACAGATAAACACAGGTTATAAATTTGTAGAAAGGAGCGATTATTATGAGAAAAATATTGTTAGTGCTGATGATGGTATTGAATGTTTTTTTGATTAACTGGAGTTTTGTCATCGCAGAGGAAGAGGCCCAGCCGGCAAAAGTTAATGTTCCTGCGTATGTTATTAGCGAGGCTGATTACAAGGGAGCGATTAACGGGGATATAGTTCTTATTAACGCGGATTTTAAAATAGATATAATGCATGAGCATGCGATTAATATCCCTCTTTTCAGTAAAGAAGTTGCTATTGTAAAGAAAAACCTGCCTAAAGGAGTTTTATTGATTCAATCTCAAGACCGCTATGAGTTGTTTTTACCAGGTAAAGGCAGTTATTCAGTGCAAATGCAATTTACCGCTTTGGTTGAACAAAAAAGCGACCGCAAGATTTTAAAAATAGGGATTAATCCTGCCTCGGTTTCAAAACTTAGCCTGCTTTTCGCAGGGACGGATTTGGATATTCAAACGCTTTCGTCTATAAGCGCACAAATAAAACCAAAGGGAAAAGAAACTGAATTCACCGCTTTTCTAGGGGCATCAAAATCAATTGAAGTAAGCTGGTTTGCCAAGCCCACTGCTTTGGCAAAAGCAGAACTGCTTTTTAATTCGGAAAATAATTCCCTGATAAATATTGCTCCGGGCCTTGTGCGCACAAAGACATTTTTAAATTATAAAATTATCCAAGGCCGGCTTTCCCGCTTTAGCGTAAGCTTACCGCAGGATGTGAATTTATTGACTGTCCGGGGTGAAAACCTGAAAAACTGGAATGTCAGAAAGGAAAAGAATAAACAGCTTTTAGATTTGGAGCTGACAAAGGAAGCAAATGATTCTTACCAGTTAGTTCTTGAGACAGAAGAGATCAAGGATAAGATTGAAAGTATTTATAATTATACCGTACCTGATATTGTTTCTCTGAATACTCAGCGGGAAAGCGGGAATTTCGCGGTTATGATTAAGGATGATTTAAAAATCCGTTCGATATATAAGAGCGCAGGGCTTAGCCAGCTGGATGTTTCGGATTTACCCCAGCAGCTAAAAAAAGAAGCGCAAGAAGAAAATAATATCTCCCTCGCATACCGTTTTCTGCGCCAGGAGAAGGAATTAGCAGTTACTATTGAAAAGATCGAGCCGGAGATTAATGTCAGGAATAATTTATTTTTGGAGATCCAGGAAGAAACAATGAAATTAATTGCCCAGGTTGATTATACGATACTCAAGGCCGGAGTGTTTAATTTTAAGCTTAATCTGCCTGTTGGCATGGATGTTACCGGAGTTTCCGGTAATGATATTGAAAACTGGAAGGCGGCAGTTGTAAAGGGTCAGGATAATCGTGAAGTACAGGAGCTCCAAGTGCAGCTGCGCAGTAAGGCGATCGGTGAATATAGTTTAAAAGTGGAATTAGAAAAGCCGGTTAAAAATATATTGGATGATATTGTAATGCCGGAAATAAATGTTGCCGGTGCTAATAAAGTAACTGGATATGTCGGAGTAGGGTGCGATAGCAGTATCCGTCTTAAAACAAAGCAAAGAAATAAATTAACCGAAGTGGGTTTAAATGAATTAATTGGAGCCCCTCAAGGCTTAAAAACACAGCCTATCCTTGCCTATAAATATCTTATTCAGCCCTATGAATTGCTCTTAGCAGCGGAAAAGGTTGATTCCCGGGTTATGTCAGATGAATTATCTGATATTGAAGGAATAAGCCAGGTGGATGTTAAAGAATTGCCGCAGGATAAAATGACCGGTATTGATATCCCGGTTTTGCACGCATTACAATATGTGCGTTATCCCTACAATATCATGCTAAACATCAAAAAACATGAGGATGTGTCTGTGCTTGTAGCGGTGGTTGAATCTGCAACGATCAATACCGTATTAGGGCAGGATGGACAGGTGATTGTCAGCGCTGTTTACCAGATTAAAAATCGTTCGAAGCAGTATTTGGATTTAATACTGCCTAAAGACGCGGCTATATGGAGCACGTTTGTTGACGGGAAACCGGTAAAGCCGGCAAAAACCGAAGACGGAAAAGTGCTTTTACCGCTGGTTAAATATGAAGAAAAAGACAAGAGCTTTCCTGTGGAAATTATATATGAAACAAAACGGTCAAAGATGTTTGCCTTCGGAGCGATCGGAGTTTCAGCTCCTGCATTTGATATTCCGCTGACAAATGTTGTATGGAATATTTATCTGCCGTATGAGTTTAATTATCATGGTTTTGGCGGGAATATGCAAAGAGGAATGCAGTTGGCTCCTCAATCGTATGGAGAAGGTTCATCATCAACAGTTAGATTAGGCACTGATTTGAGTGAGTCACCAGCGCCATCATTGGCTCCCCAGGAAGAAGCTGTTAGCAGAAGACTCGAATCAGCAAAAAAAAGCAAGGTTATGGTGGAATCTAAACTAAGAAGTGATGAGATAGGCGATTATGAAGCAGATAGATATAAAGGTGATTATAATGCGCCTGCAAATATGGTAGGCGGAGAAAAGGAACTAAGTAAAGATCAGAGTTTCTTCTCAAATATTTCCTCGCAGGTAGCCAGGTATAATCAACAGGTTGAGATGCCGAAGAAACAGGAAGTTCAGCAGGGCAGGCAAAAAGGGGTTCTTCCAATTCATGTTACTATTCCAACCGGAGGCAGGTTATTCACCTTCTCGAAATTAATCAGCAGGGAACCGCTTAAAATTCATGTTTTTTATACTAAAAAATCCGGGAAAATGTTTATGATTTTAATGATTATCGTTATTGCGTTTTTAATCAGCAAAAGAGGCAGTTTATTAGCAATATTTCGCGGGAATCGGACATAGAATTATAAACAGAGAGTAATGAGTAGCAAGCAGCAAGCAGAGAGAAAAACGAAGACAGATAGATGAAGTATGAGATATTGGCTCTTGAGTTCGTAAGCTTATGTACGACGAAAAAAGCGCAAGTTACAGGCTATGGGTTACTGGCTGATAGGAGAATTAGCATTATTTTGTTGATTAAGTTTTTATAAAGGAGTATTATTGAAATAAGGGAATTAAGTGATGCAATCACGGAGGTGATTGCATCTTTTTTGTTACAGTAAATTATAAATTATAAAGGAGGGTGTTATGAAATATTTGATTATTTATGCGCATCCCAATCCGAAGAGTTTCAATCATGCGATCAAGGAGCAGGTCGAAACAGTATTAAAGAAACAGAAAAAGCAATATAGTGTGCGCGACCTATATATGATAAAATGGAATCCTGTATTAGGCGGAGCTGATTTTAAAGTTTCAGAGCAGGATAAAACACCTGAGGATATTAAAAAAGAGCAGCAGTTTATTAAAGAAGCTGATGTGCTTATTATTATTCATCCTATTTGGTGGTTTGGCATGCCGGCTGTTTTAAAAGGGTATATCGACCGGGTTTTTTCTGCCGGGTTCGCCTATCAATATGGCCCGGAGGGCATAAAAGGGCTTTTGTCCGGTAAAAGAGTGGTGATTATCAATACTACCGGAGGAACTCAAGAGGATTATTTAAAATTTGGATTTAAAGACGCGCTGATAAAGGTCTTCAAAGACGGTATATATGAATTTTGCGCGATGAAAATTATTCGGCATGTGTTTTTCTTTGCGGTGCCTTCTATATCCAAAGAAGCCAGGGAAAAGATGCTCGCGGAGATAGATGGCTTAGACTTTTAAGTGAGCCCTGAACTATAAGAAAGAGAACGCTTTTAGTTCCAAAGGAAAACCTATACATGGTACGTGTGCCTGTATTTAATATAAATAGTATTGTATCTTTAACCGCAGTACGAAGAATAGTAAGTGTTGCGGTTATTTTATTTATGTTGCTATATATTGGGCAAAAAGATATGCATGTTTTTGCCCAAACAGCTGAAAAAGAACAAGGCGAAGCGTATGATGAGCAAGGCAGTTATAAATCCGACGAGCAATTAACGCCCGGAGAAACTCCTGCTGTAGCTGAACCAGAATTAATATCTGAAACAGTTGATCCTGATGCCCAATTATGGGAAAACGCGGAAAGATTTGTCGGGAAAATTGATTGGATACATGCGAATCTTTATAAAACCGCGCAAGACCAGGTGCAGAAATTTGACTACTGGTTTAAGCCTCCGGCTGGTAAGGAGCGGATTATTGAGCAGTCGCGCTTCAGGGTCGGCATATTCGGCGAAGGAAAAATCAAGAAGCATGAGCAGTTAGAGTTAGATCCGTTGGTTGATTTTGACGCGGATATTGAACTGCCGAATATGAGGCGGCGTTTGAAGCTTGTTATTACGACGCTTGACCCTACAAAACTGCCGGGTAGGGATATAACAGAACAGCAGGATACGTACCTGCGTGCGGGTATTTCCCGGCAATGGTGGCCTAATGTATCTTCGGATGTCGGCGTACGGGTGCGCTGGAAGCCGGAATTATTTGCCAATGCAGTCTGGGTTTCTACCTGGAAAAGGCAGGTCTGGACAGTGTATCCGGAGCAAAGGTTTTATTGGGAAAATGATACAGGTTTTGGCGAGATATCTACGCTAGCTTTTGACCACTGGAAAAATCGCTGGAATACGCGGTTTTCTACGTCGATTAAATGGAGCGAGCAGGATAGAGATGATGACCGTCAGAACAAATTTAAAGATGATGGGTTTCGCTGGTCGGAAGTGTTTATCTTCGGCTATGCCACGGAATTACTTGACGAGACACAGCTTGGCAGAATAATTTCCGGCGGAGATGTGGCGCGCGGATGGGGGATGAGGCTGGCTGTGTTTGGCAGGTTCCATTTCGTTGACGAATACCGGGCTGGAGTATTTTATAGAGTTCCTTTGCATAAAAAATGGATGTATTTTATGATTGGCCCTGACGTTAACTGGATAAACGCAAATGATTGGGATCGTGAATGGACGATTAAATGCGGGATTGAGATGTTATTTTGGGGCGGCAAAGAACGTTAACCTGGACAAAAATTGCCGGACGATATAAAATATATATGTTTTTGTCTGAGTAAGGAAATAAAGTAAGGAAATAATAAATAGAAATGAAGGAGAACAGTTAATATGGGGAGAAGGCCTCTGAAAATAGCATTAGCCCTGGGAGGTGGCGGTGTACGCGGTTTGGCGCATATCGGAATTATAAAAGAGCTGGAAAAAGATATACCGATTGATTTTATTTCCGGCACAAGCATGGGGGCATTGGTTGGCGCGCATTACGCGTTGAATAAGAATATTGATTTATTAGAAAAGAAAGTATTAGGGATTTTAGAAAGGAAAGAAGTAAAAGATATTGAAAAAGTAATCAGCGGGGATACTCTTGTAGAAGAAAAAAAGCTGATAATTCAAAACCTGATTATTCTGGCAAAAAAGATTTTCTTGCTTAATTTAAGGGCAATAAAGCGCTGGATGTTCAGCGGGAAAGAAATAGCCTGGATTTTTGATGAGCTGGGTTTTAATGTTGATTTTGGCAGGACGAAAATCCCGTTTTGCTGTCTAGGAGCTGATTTACGTACAGGCGAAGAAGTGATTATGAATACAGGCCGTATTAGAGATGCGGTGCTTGCGTCGTTATCTTTGCCCGGAGTATTTCCGCCGGTAAAAAGAGGAAGGCATTTGCTTGTTGACGGAGGAATAATCGGCAGTGTTCCTGTTGATGCCGCCAAAACCATGGGAGCGGATATAATCATTGCGGTGGGAGTTGAGGCGCAGGTTGATTATAATAGAAAACTGGGTAATGGATTAGATATCATGTTTCAGGCGGATGCGATACGTGCGTATAAATTATACGAGTTAAGGCTTAAAAATGCTGATTTAGTGATATATCCTGATGTCGCGCATATTACCTGGGCAAGTTTTTCCAGGGCTAAAGAATGCATAAACGAAGGAAGAAAAGCCGCGCAAAAGATGAAGCCGCAGATAGTGGATTTGATTAAACGCAAAAACAAGAGCAGATTTTGGAAAAGTGTATTTTTTTTAAACAGGGGTAAAGGGGATTAAAATAATGAAGAAAATTTTAATTGTTATTTCAATATTGATGGTATTGTTTATTGCGGTATTAGGTATTGGTTTTTATTATTTGAACAATATTTATATACCGAAGAATCTAAAACCGATGGTTGTGGATATACTTAAAAAAACTTTACAAAAAGACGTCAACATAGCCCAGGCAAAATATTTTCCTTTTAGAGGGGTATTATTTTCCCAAATCAATATAATTAATCCTGATGGAAGCCTTTTTCTTTCGGTTGATACTGTGGATTTAGGGTTAAATTCTTTACCTGCGGTTAAGGGGGATGAAATTTCAGCAAAGGGAAAACTTTTAGTTAAAGGAATAGTTTTTGCGCAGGATAAAATTAGGGTTAACGGCAGCAGTACCGTGAATGTGGATGTCCAAACTCAGGGTAAAGAAAAAGTTAATTTTACCGCTGTGCTGGAATTAGATAATTTTGCGATAAACGGCCTTGCGCCTGTAGCGGACATTACCCAAATCAGAGGCAAGATCATTTGTACGCAGGATTCTTTTTCCAGTGAAAAATTACAGGCGTTGATAAGCGGGCAAACATTGGATATTAATATAAATGGTAAATACAGCCAGGCAGATATGCTGCTTGAAAATTTTTCGCTTAAATATGTAAATACAAAATTATCAGCAGAAGGCAAAGTTTTTGAATTTGAGAATCCCCAAGTGGATTTAAAACTAAACGGGGTTATCGGGCTGGCGGATATTGCGAAGATAATTTGCGGAATTCCTTTGCCGTCTATATCAGGTGAATGCGTTATTAGAGCGGATGCTCTAGGTAAAATCAGCGATCTTGCCGTTTTGAAAGCTTTTTTGAAAGCGGATATCGCTAACGGAGCAGTAGACAAGATTAAATTTTCCGATTTTAGCGCAGAGGTGAATTTAAAAGGAGGGGTTGTACATCTTACTCCTTTAAACTGTGATTTTTATCAAGGCAAGATCCAGGGGCAGGCTAAGGCAACGATTATTGACCCCAAAATTCCGCTTGAATGTTCGATAGATATAGCGAATGTTAACTTTGCGCCTTTAGCGCAGGATTTTACTAGCCAGGATTTAGGTACGGGGCTATTCAACGCTAATATCGGAATTTCCGGCTCGGTAGTTGATCTAAATACGCTTACCGGTGCAGGCAGGGTGAAAGTGGTGGATGCCGGAATAAAGCCGCCTCCACGGTTCAAAAATATTGCCGGCAGTTTAGGCGTTAGCGCTTTGGAGGGCATGCAGATAAATGAAATTTCAGCGACTTTATCAATAAGCGATGGCAAAATAGACACACAGGATTTATTGGTGTTGGCGAAAGAGGCCACAATTACCGGAAAAGGTTATGTGAGCCTTGAACAGTATATAGATTTCGAATTAGCGTTTAAACTTAATCCTGAATTTGCTCAAAAAATCGGCGGCGGTTCTTTAATGCAATTTGCTTCCGGTGACGATGGAGTGCCTTTGGCAAAACGCAGAATTTACGGGACATTGCCTGACAAAACCCGCTGGGATAAGATTGAAATTCCGGTAACAGAGATTATTAAAAATAAGGTGAAATCAGAGCTTGAAAATCAGGTAAAGAGTTTTTTAAATCAGGAGCAATCAGCGGATGATGGTTCTCCGGAGCAGTCAGATGTACCGGTTAATGAGCAGATAAAAGAAGGGTTGAAGAGCCTGAAAGGGCTGTTTAGATAAAAGATGACATTGAAAAACCGCGGAAGATTGCTGATTTATAATGCGCGTTTAATTCTTGAAAATAGTATCAAAGATAATTCATGGGTATTAATTGATAAAGGGAAAATAGGAGGTTTCGGCAGCGGGAAAAAGCCTTTATTGGACAAAGGAACTTTCCTGATTGACTGCCGGAATAATTATCTTAGCCCGGGGCTTATTGATCTGCATATACATGGCGATATAGAAAAAATTTCACAAACACAGGCTTGTTCCGGGACTACAGGTTTTCTTTTGAGTTTATACGCCGCAAATTTTGAAGACATCAGCAGAAAAATTATCCAGCTTAAAAATATGCCGCTTAAGGCCGCGCAATGTTTGGGTTTTCATTTGGAAGGGCCTTTTATCAGCAGGGAAATGGCAGGGGCCCAGCCAAAAGAATTTATTAGTAACCCGAAGATAGTTTTATTTAAAAAACTATTGAAGAAAATAAAAGATGACATAAAGATCATTACATTTGCCTGCGAATTGCCAGGCAGCGGGAAGTTTTTAAAAGAACTAAAAAAAAATGATATAGTAGCGGCTCTTGGGCATACAAATGCTACTTTTGAGCAGGCAGAGAGAGCGGTTTCATCAGGAGCTTGTTATTCGACGCATATCTTTAACCGTATGAAAGGTAAGATAAAAAAAGGCTTTGACGCGGATATCCTCATTTTTGACGAAAATTTTAAAGCAAAAATGACAATTGTCGGCGGTAAAGTAGTTTACAAAAAATAAAAAATACAATGAGGTGGTGAAGGCTGCTGCTTTAAAAAATTAAAGAGAGCAACTTAATTAAGCAGTTTTTTGTTTTGCAATTGTTGATTTTTTACTTTTTGCTTTTAATTTTTGGTTTTATTTTGCAGCTTGCGGCCTGCAGCTTGTGACGGAAAGAGGGGAGTTTATTATGTGCGGAATAGTCGGGTATATCGGAGATAAAAACGCGGTACCGATTTTGCTCGAAGGATTGAAAAAACTGGAGTACAGAGGTTATGATTCTTCGGGTATCGCGGTTATAAATGATAAAAAAATTTCACTTTGGAAAAAAGAAGGCAAGCTTAGCAGCTTAATTAACAGACTGTCAGGTTTTGAGGCCAAAGGGACTTTGGGTATAGGCCATACCAGATGGGCTACGCACGGCGAACCTAATGAAGTGAACGCGCATCCGCATTTTGGCTGCAATAAGGATTTTGTAATCGTACATAACGGGATCATTGAAAATCATCATGAATTAAAGGGTATGCTTATAAAAGAAGGCCACAAATTTTCTTCCCAGACTGACACGGAAGTTGTTGTGCATTTGATTGAAAAATTTTATAAAAATGATTTAACTAAGACGCTTATTTCTGTAATAAGGATGCTTAAAGGAAGTTTTGCCCTGGGAGTTATCAGTGCCCGCCAGCCGGATATCCTGGTCGCGGCAAGAAAAGACAGCCCTTTGATTATCGGACTGGGCGAGGGCGAAAATTTTATCGCCTCGGATGTGCCGGCAATACTGGAACTTACCCGCAATGTGATTTATCTGGATAATGACGAAATAGCCTGCCTGACGAAAAATGATGTAAAGGTCTATGATATTAAGGGTTGTATAGTTAAAAATAAGCACGCTGTAATCAAATGGAGCTCAGACAGCGCTCAAAAAGGCGGTTATCCTCATTTTATGCTCAAGGAGATTAATGAACAGCCGCAGGTTTTAGCGCAAATGCTTAAGAATAGGATAAAGAACAATCGTGTTGTTTTTGAACAGCTGAATATCCCAAAAAGCCGTTTGAAGAAAATAGATAATATTCAGATTATTGCCTGCGGCACTGCTTATCATGCCGGGCTTTGCGGTAAATATATCCTGGAGAAAATGCTTGGCATACCTATAAATGTGGATACTTCAAGTGAATTCCGTTACCGCAGCCAGATCATTAAAAAGGCTAGGACATTGGTTATTCCGGTAAGCCAATCAGGAGAGACCGCAGATACTTTAGCCAGTTTAAGAGAAGCAAAGAAAAAAGGGGCGTTAATTCTTTCCATATGTAATGTTGTGGGCAGTTCAATCGCCAGGGAATCTGATGGGGTAATTTATACTCATGCCGGTCTTGAGATTTCTGTTGCTTCAACGAAAGCGTATACCGCGCAGCTGGCAATTTTTTATCTTTTAGGAATGTATATGGGTGAGTTAAAAAAAGCGCTAGACGGCAAAAAAATAAAGAGGATGATTTGGGAGATGAAAAAAATTCCCGGATTAATGCAGGATGTACTTAAAGGCCATAACATAGTAAAAAATATCGCGAAAAAATATATTGAAAAATATGATTACCGCCTTGCGGAGCAGTTTAAATTTCTCGAAAATGAGATCGGCGTATTTAAAGATGATAAAAAAGCCCTTAAGTTTGCCAAGCAGTGCGCGGAAAAGTCGCATTCAGCTTATGGGAAAAGGTTCGGCGATTTTCCGTTCCTTTACTTGGGCAGAAATATTAATTATCCCAGCGCGCTGGAAGGTGCCCTGAAACTTAAAGAAATTACTTATATCAGCGCTGAAGGATACGCTGCCGGTGAAATGAAGCATGGCCCGATCGCTCTAATAGACGAATTCCCGCTGGTTGTGTGCATTGCCTGTAAATCCAAAGTGTATGATAAAATGCTTTCAAATATCCGCGAGATAAGAGCGCGAAAAGGAGTTGTCCTTGCGATAGCTACTAAAGGGGATAAGCAGATAAAGAAAAAAGAATATTCCGACTATAGCCTGGAAATTCCTGATATTGATGAATTTTACTCGCCATTACTGGTTGTTCTACCGCTTCAGCTTTTAGCTTATTATATCGCGGTCGGCCTTGGCTGCGATGTTGATCAGCCGAGAAACCTGGCAAAGAGCGTGACTGTGGAATAACAGGTTTTATAAATTATTGCGGGGTTTTTCTATAACGCTTACCGAATTTTCTTTAAAATGTCTGGTGGATAACTTTCTGAATTTGCTGATTTTTATGGTGAATCCCTGGCATATGCTTTGGCGGTGGTATCTAGAACCAAGATTGCCCGTAGTTAGTTGATGTTTCTCCTTACTGTTAAAGAAGTTAAGAAATCTTCGTAGTAGGTTCCCTTCAATTATAATCCCGGATTTTGCAACAGGGAAAATCCGCCCAGCAGGGTCGATAGTCTAAATCCGTTTAGGATTTAGACTTGCCAGCGGCCTTGCCGCTAGGCAGGCTATCGAGGTAATCCCGAAAATTGCAAGCATCTTTTTATGCGAGACATTATTTTGCAACTGATTTTTTCGAAATAAGTTACCATAATTCTTATTTTCTATTGCAATTTTTGGGATAATGAGTTTACCAGACATTAAAAATCATAAAGGATAAAATTTTTGTTACCTCTTGAAATAATATAGACTTATGGTATACTTTACTGTCTTTTTTAACAGTATGTTTTTAATGGAAGATATACGGAGATATTTATGGCATTATGCCGGATAGGTAATTCAATATCTGGGGGTTGTCTTCGCGGTTATTAATGGTCTATAAGAATAGTGTTTTAAATGCCTGCATATGCGAGAAGGAACTTAAGGGATGATTGTTTTTAAATATAAAATCTTAAATAGGTTAATTAGTTTTGTCCTCTTGCACTTTTTTTTAATTTTGAATATTTCTTTGACTTTCGGCATAGAATACGCTGACCGCGAGATTTATTCAAAAGACACTCTTTCTCCTGCGTTACAAATCAGCAATGAGTTCTTAAAAGTAATTTTTAATTCTGATCTTCAGGCTTTTACTCCTAAAGCAAAAAACAGCAGTTTGAACATATATAATAATATTGACCGGAATGCTGATATTAGGGTTTTGGCAACTGCAGAAGGGTACAGAATAGAGATTAAAGCATATAGTGAACAACCGCTTGTCCTACATTGGGGTGTTAATAATTGGCAGCGTCCTCCTGATGCACTCTTACCTCAAGGAGAAAATTATAAGACTTATTTTCATGAAGAAATCCGTGCTATGCGCACGGAAATTATTTCCCGGTCAGAAAAAGAAAAAGTATTCATTATTAATGTGCCGCAAAATTTGATCAATGAAATCAACATAGTTGATTTCATTTTCTTTAATCCTGTGACAAACTCCTATCTCAAGAACAAGGACGATAAGGATTACAGCGTTGCAATAAAAAATATTTTAGAAAATACAACAGTAACATTTCCTCTTGGCAAGCAGGAAAAAGAAGATTTGCTGCGCTTAATTAAAAAAAGGTTTGAGAAAGATACTTGGCTGTTGGCAAAAGAACCTCCGCTGCAGTATCAAATCATGGGCAATATTATCACGCAAACCGTAAAAACTAAAGATGGTTTAAGAGTTGACGTTTGGGTGGTCGCTAATAAGCGGCCGCATTTGTATTGGGGTATCAATGGCTGGCAAACCCCGGAAGATTCGCTGCTGCCTAAAGAAACTAAAAAAAGTGAAGATTCCAGCGCTGTAGACTCTCCTCTAAGCTCGCTGTCTTCAGGTGGTTTATATGGCATTTCTTTGCATATACCGGATACTTTAGCCTCCAAAATCAAGGACATTGATTTTAATATCTTTTATCCGGAAAACGGATATTGGGATAATAATCAACACGGGAATTATACTATTCCTTTGCAAGGAAAAGAAATAGTTACAGGCTTACTTGCACAAGTAAAATCTCTTTACGGTTCAGCGCATAAACAAAAAGAAGCGCGCGAATTATTAGTCAATGTGCTTTTTGCTTTAGCTGAAAGAATTGAGGACTCGCAGTTATGGGAAATTTTTAAGGCTAGTCAAACGCTGAATGATCTCAAGCAAGAAGATGAAGACGTGCTGGGATTAATTCTTATAGTCAAGCTGCTTAACGAAGGCGCGGTATGGGATGACAATCAAGGCAAATTCCTTATTAGCGGAAAAAAAATCTCGAGCACTATAGCGGAATTGAACGCTAAACTTGATCCGCTGGCTGTGCGTAAAACCCTATATTTATTCGGATTATATGACCCTTCTTGGATCTCCAAGCTTACGCATCGTTTAGATTACCGGCAGATAAATCAAGAGGTGAATAACGGAAGAATCAACGATTTGCCTGCTTTTATCCAAAAAATTATCGCTGAATATGATGACCAGGAAGGCGCTCCGCAAGTGCTTTGGGCGAAAAGCATTAATGAAACATGCCTCTTAATCAAACTGAAATTCGGAGAGCAAAGTATCACCACTAAATGGGGTTATCCAACTAAAAAAGAGACTTATTATTATAATGGCAGGATAATTGAACTAAGAGATTTTTGGGGCAATGAGTTTTCCCGGACCGGACGAAAACTTTTGCGTTATCTGGATCAAAAGGATCTAGCGGATATTAAAAAAGAAATAATCGATGCCTACCAGCAGGGCAAAAAAGTCTGCGTAGACCAAATATCCTGGCAATCTCCTGAAACCCTTACCCCTGATAATTACATGTATTTCCACCATAAAATACTTGAACCAGGAGCGGATATTGAGCATTTACTGCTTTCTTATTTTGATTCCACCACGATTTTAGATCTCCCCGAGGGGAGAAAAGCCTGGGTGTTTCACCGGCCGGAAAGTTCGGATCAATTGGCTCCTATTCTAAAACCAGGCACTGCTGCCGCGGATTTTTGGAAAAATTATTGGCTGGACGATCTTAAACTTTTTATTGACGAGTTCGACGTTTGCGCATTCCGGGTGGATTTACCCGGAGAATTGCAGGATTACGGAAATTATTCTATTATCGAAAGCGTATGGTTTGAAGCCGTTGCTTATGCCCAAAGCAAAGGCAAAAAATTGTATTTTGTTTTGGAAACTTATAAAGCATATGAGGACAAATGGGGATGGGATGAGTTTTCCTCTTTAAATAACAACCCTGCGATAACGAAATACGGGTATAAGCCTTTTCGCTGTTATTATAAACCGATTATGGAAAATATCGCATCTGGAAATGCCGCCGGGTTAGCGGGAACTTTTGCGTGGATAATAAAAGATATCCAGGAATTAATTATTTCCCTGACTAATTTTGACGAAAGACGTGTTCATGATCTTGTCCCTGAAGAGCAGCGTTTACAACTTTATTATGAATTATTGTATTGTTTCGCTCGCGCCGGGTTTGACGTGTTGGTTTATTTGAGAGATCTTGGGGTAGGTGATATTGTTACTATGTGCGGCGGCAAGTGGGTTCAGTGGGCCGGTGAAGTAAAGCATGTCGAGCATCTTCCTGCTTTCCCCAGGCAATTCCGTCAAAGGTTGACGCAAAGCGCGGCAGAACTGCTTGAACAATCTCTCTTGTACCAAACTCTTAAAAATGCGCCGCAGGATCCGCTTTCTATGGTATTTTTACGCGGAAATAAAGTAGTTTTTTTCCGTCCCGGCCAAATACCGCAGGTTTTTGATTTAGATCAAATGTCTAAGCCGGCTCCTCCGGTGAAAGTTGTACACAGCGAATACGATGTAACTGCTTGGTTAAACCAATATGTGTATTCTTTAGATAAAATTAAAGATAACCAAGGCCAAGCATTGGGCAAGATTGAAGCAGTGGTGGCAGGCTTTCAGGATAACGGCGAAGCCGCAGACGCGCTTTATCAGGCAATTAATCATGACTCGAATAATTTTACGTTCTGGGATTGGGAAAAAAACAAAAATGAAACTTTATTTTTGCTTCCTCATCAAGCCTTAGCAGTGGATAACAGCCGGCCGTTTTTGGTGGATATTAAGGAAAAAGGGCAGGAAAAATTCCGGCGCATCCCGGCTTTGCACATGGAAAAAAGCGGCAAATACATTGCGTTAGTATTAGGCCTGGCTCCCGGCAAATACACGATTAATTTTCTTTGGCCGGAAAAACATGCGAATGGAGGGTGGGAATCAGAATATGGCTTTGAAATAGAAGTGCTGCCTGAAGGATTGTCTGCGGAGGCTAAAGCTTACGCACAAATCAGCGGTGCCATTCCTAAATATTCGTATCGTTACGAAAGCTGGCAGCCGCCTCAAGAAAGGGAAAGAATTTCCCGTATTAAATACCATAGAGACAATCTGTTTGTAGTACAAATGCCGGTTTCCGCTTGCCGGCAAAAAACAGGCCGCAATGCCGGTATAGGCAAATGGACGGATTATGCGGCTGCCTGCGAAAAATATTACCTGGCTACCGGAGCGAATGCTTTTCTTGATCAGCCGAATTATCCGGTGCTCAATGATGAACACAGCTGGTATGAGCCAATAAGCAAATTTGCTCTCAATGAAGTTAATAATGATTGGGATGCGGTTATTTCGGAATTTTTCCCGGATTTAAAGGAAAAAATTTTTTATTTGGAACAAAAAGGCGCGATTGATTTCAACAACGCGGAAAAACGCCAGGCTTTCTTAGCAGAATTGGTTTTCGCGGAAATTACCCGGCAGGGAAAAGCCAGCGTTTTGGCAAAGCCTTTGCGGGAATTCAGCGAAAAGTTTTCCTGGTGGTTGGAAGACTATTGCCAATTCCGCGCTTTTTACGATTTGCTCGGCCAAAGACCTTGGTGGGAATGGCCGGAACAGGAAATGCGGCAGCTGCGCGAAAAACCTGAATTCAGTCAAAGGAAAAAATTCTACGCTTTTAACCAATTTTTTGCCTTGCGCCAGCATCTGGCGAGAAAAGAAAGCTTGCATAGCTTGGGATTAACGCTGATCGGCGATGAGCCATATTATTTTGCCAAAAACAGTGTGGAAGTTTGGGTAAGTTTCCGGGATGATTTGGGTTATTTCTTCCATCCGCTGGAAAAATCTCCGGGCATCAAGAGTGTGGAGCCGGAGCCGCAAATCTATCAGACATTAGCAGCTTTCAGATATAAAAATCTGCGTGATAATGCGCCTAATAGGCGGCCATATGACCTTATTATAAAAAGCCATGAGTATAAAGCGGATGTTTTAGGATATGACGGCATTCGGATTGATGCTGGCCACATGGCTTATCCTTGGACCGAAGAATGGCTAAGAAGCGGAGATGAGCCGGGAGATGAATTCCTGTTAGCCATTAAGCGCGTTTATGACCAACGCAATAAACCGCTGGTAATTGTGGAACAATTAGGCGCATGGCCGGAGACCATTCAAAAGATTAAAGACCTGGGATTTATCACTATCGAGGTATTGAAATATTGCAATAAAACTCCGTCGGGAAATATTGAGGCCAGTCTGAATACGCACGATCATTCACGCGTGGGAGAATTTTATGAGGACAACAGCCCCAGAGGTTATGAAAAACAATTTCGTAATCTATTTAACATTGATGCCCGCTTAGTGCGGCTAACTGCCGGAGAGGAATATATGGATTCCAATCGTATAAACAATCCCTATTTGCGTGAAAAAGATGAACGGAAAGAAAAGAATTGGAGATATCTGCTTGTTCACCCTGCTGATCCGGATTACAACAAAAGAGTCAGGATAGATTTTACTTCTTTAGTACGAAGCTTAGCCGCGGAATATTTAGGTGATTGGGACGAGCTTTTTTACCAGGGAATGGAGCAGGGGGAAAAGATGCAAATAAATATTTCGGCAGAAACATTTCAGTTGCTTAATCTTCGCGCTAAGTTTACGCTGCGCTACGCTAGCGGCGGTAAAGAAGTGTTGGCCGAAGTTTCCGGACCGCTTAAGGATATCTTCAAGCGTATCTATACTGAACTTGCGCAAAATTCAAACGGAGAAAACAGCCTGCTGCACCACGAAAGTAACGGGGATTTTTTTACCTTTGTTGAACGTATGCTTGAAGGAATTCCCGGGTTGCGTAAGGACGAAGCGCCGGAGTTTTGGAAAGAGATTAATTTGCTTAAGGAGAAGAAACTCCTAGAACACCAGCGTATCAGCCGCAACATCCGCTTGCTGGGACTTTTAACCGGCCTCTTTGAGCAAATAGAAAAAGCGGTTAAACAGGGAAACTCCGAGTTTTCCGCGGAGTTAAAACAGTTGACTCTTCCCGAATACACACAGCTTAAGGAGACTTTCAGCGGCCTTTTACGCAGTTCCAATAATTTCAGTTATTATGACAGGGAGATTGGCTGGAGCAATATTGCCGGAGAACCGCATTTTCACTCCTTAGGAGATTTAAGAAATTGGGGCAGGGATACCATGATTTCCATGTTTGAATACGCGGCCCACGGAAATCCTTTGTTCAAAGATACCATAAAAAATTACATGCGCTTTGTTAAAAACGGCTTGCTGCCTAATCATGTTAAAGACGGGAATAATCCCAGTTATACCTGCGTGGACGCGAGCATGTGGATGATGTATGCTCTGGGCTTGTATTTAAGAACCTCGGGAGATTTTGCTTTCCTGGATGAAACTATTACAATGAAATTCCCTTATGAAGGAAAAACGCAATTAACCGTGCTGGAAATTATGGAAACAGTAATGAGCGCGTATCGCAACGGAACAGCAAAATTTCAGTTTGATTACATGGGGCATGCAGCCATGGATACAAAAGACAAACTGATTGCTGCCGGCAATCCCGGCACTTATCTTACCTGGAAAGACGGTAAAGCATGGGACACTGATCATCCCTATACTTCGCGCTGGGGCAAACCGGTGGAAGTGAATGCCTGTTGGTGTTATGCCTTATCTTTGATGGCGGAGATTTACGGCCAACGCAAAGAAAAAGAAAAAAATTCCTTATACGAAGGCTTAGCCAAGCAAGCCAAAACAGGATTTAAAAGATTTTGGGATGAGGAAAAGCAATGTTTGCGCGACACCTTGGACGGAGATCCGATTGAAGGCCGGGTTATCCGCGATGATCAAGTCTGGGCAATCGCCTTAGGGCTTTTTGATGACGAGCCGAAGAAAGCCAAAGCAGCAATGGATGTGGTGGCCAACCAGCTCTTAACCGTTTACGGTTTACGCACGCGTTCGCCTCATGATCCCGGTTATAAAGCGCGGCGTACCAGAGAATACTTAGACCCTGCTTATCACCAGGGTATAGTCTGGCCATGGACTATGGGCGGGTTTATTCAGGCAGCAATTAAAGTCTATGGCAGGGAAAAAACTATTGATATCTTAATGAAAGTGGGTTATTTCAACGGCCTGGCCAAACAGATCAAAGAACTTAAATCCATCGCGGAAGTTTTTAACGGCGATTGCGCTTTAGAAGACAAGTATAATGATACCGGCTGTCACTCCCAGTCCTGGAGTGTGCGCGAAACCTTACGCGGATTATCACTTTTGTTCCCCGGCATCTTCAATCACATCCTCAAAGAATACCGGCAGGAGCGGGAAAAAGATCCGGTTTGGACCTTTGACGAAAAAATTGCCTGGCTTGCGGAAGGTAAAAGTTTTAAAGTCCGGCATTTTGCTCCAGGGGTTGTGCATGCCGGAGTAATGGATTTTTTAACGGAAAAATGGAGTAATATCAGGGATATTCCTTTAGTTAATAAAGGCGATTATTGGGAAGCGGAAATCCCCGGTGATGTTAATGTCTTTACTTTTAAATGGCCTAATGGAGAAAATGAAAAGTTATTTTATGTGATTAAGAGGGAAAAAATTAAAGACAACAAAACAAAAATTACCAGCGCGGATTTAACCCTTGAAGATCTTTTAGGAAGTATTGCTCAAGAAAAAGTAATTATTAATAGCGAAGAGCTTATTTTAGTTGCGATTTAGTAATATTCGAATTAGGAAGAATGAAGGCAGATATATAGAACGGGGATTTATCTGGATTTCTTAAGAAGGAGAAAAAATGCGAAAAAAATTAATGGCGTTTATTGCACTGGTTACTTTAAGTTCGTTTATAAATACCGAACTTTTGCTAGCGGATGCTTTGGCCGGAGAAAATTTATGTTACGCTAAGAATTGCCTTTCTCCTCAAATTATTCTCAACAAAAACCTATCAGAGGTATTCAGGTCTAATGCTGACAAATTGTTTGCAGAGCAAGAAAGCCTGATTATTCCTCAAAGCCGGCCTACGGATAACGCGTTTAATCCGCGGACAGTGGCTTTTCTCGCTCCGCTCTATAGTTTGGGTAGATTAGGAAAAGATTCCCGTGATTTTGCCGATTCTCTGGCTCAATCAGGCGTTACAAAAAAAATGGATTTTCCGACAACCGCTTGTCAGGCACGGGCCGGCGATCCCAGCCCTTACGGAGTGGTTAGTGTTTTCGCCCGTGAAGCCTCCAAGATTGATCTCTGTGAAGTTTTTGAATTAAATCATTCTTCGTCGGGGAATCAGTGGCTTAAAGACAATCGCGGACGCTGGGAAGAACTGTTCAGGCGCAGTCCCGGGAAACGCCGTAACGGCCAAGCTATCGCGCAATTAGTGCATGAGGGATTGAAGGCAGGTTTTGAAGCGTTAGATGATTCGCGCAGGCAAGCGTTGAGAATCTTTAGGCAGGAAGAAAATAAAACCCGTAACTGGCTGGATAATTATGCCTTATTCATGGCTATTAGCGATTATCACCGGCAAAAATGGCTTTCGGAAGGCAAAACACTATCTCCGTTTGAGCTTTCTCCTACTGCCTGGACACGCTGGGAAAAAGGATTTAAAGAAAAGGATCAAGCGGTATTGAAATCATTTAAAAAATCGCATGCGAAAGAAATAGAATTTTATTTCTATGAACAGTTTATTACTCATGAATTTCTGCGTTCAGACGCGGATTACCATCACCGTTTAGGCATTAGCCTCATGGGAGATATGCCGATTTATGTTTCCATTAACAGCGTGGATGCCTGGTGGGAACGGGAAAAAATTTTTCTGGTGGATAAAGACGGCAACCCGCTTAAGCATCCGGGAGCAGCGCCGGATTATTTTTCCGAAGACGGACAAAACTGGGCGCTTTGCCTGCCAATTGCTACATATGATTTGAATCCGGAGTTTATGGACTGGATGCAAGCGCGGGTAAACAAAGAACTGCAATTTGTAGATGAACTGCGCATAGATCACGCGCGCTGGTTTCAGGACCTTTGGCTGGTAAAGGTTGGAAAACGAGGCATTGAAGGTAAATGGACCGACGGGCTTTGGCTGGATTTTTTGAAAAAAATCAGTGATAACGCACAGAGATTGGGCAAACGCGTATTTGCCGAAGATTTAGGATCAAAAATCAATGCGGTAGTGGATTTGCTGAAAAAATGCGGTTTGCCTGGCATGAAGGTGCTTGTTTTTGCCGTTGACCAGGGAGATACTAAGGACATTACTAATAGCCAAAAAGCGGATCCACACCACCGCGAAAACTTTGGAGAATCTTTCCTGATGGTGGGCACACATGACACGCGTACCTGGAAAGGAGTTTGGCAATTAATGGACCACCGCGTGGTCAAAATCGAAAAAACACAAAAATTAGAACCTTTTTATCAAGGCCAGCGTAAAGCTTTTATGCATTATCTCGCGCAGCAAACAGGACAAACTTTAGATGCGGATAAATTGGAAAAAGAACAGGAGCTTCCCTTTGAAATTCTAATTGCGCTGCTTGATATGGCGCTGGGTTCGAACGCGGAAACCGTAGTTATTCCTATCTGGGATATTCTGGGTTACGGAGAAGCAGATCGCATCAATGTTCCGGGTTTTGCCGGTGATTGGGGTTTGCTTCTTACTGAAAGCCCTGAACAATTAAAAGAGCGTTTTGGAGATGAAATTGCTAAGCGCCTGCAAATACTGCAAGAGCTTATTGCCAAGCATCAGCGCGGGCCAAAGCAATACCGCCAAACTGGTAAGCCGCAAATAGTCGGTACGTTGCCGAATATTGCCAATCACGTACCGCAAACACAGCAGCAAGGTGAAGACTTCGAAATTTTTACGGCAATCCAAGGCAGCGAGCCAAGAGAGGTTTGGGCGATTACCAATTTACCAGCGCAACCAGGTCAACGCGTGAGCGAACGCCGCGTGAAGATGCATTTTTTACAGGAACTTCCTTCCGGCGCCCGGCTTTATGGAGTAAAAATCAAAGCCACCGAATCCGGGCCATGGTGGCTGAACTTTGAGGCCGATGGAATGCGCAGCGGAGAGCCGGGAGCTAATACCAGCCTTTTCGTTACCCGTGAAGTTAAGTACCAACATCGCTTTGCCGGCTCAAACCTGGCGGACAATGTGGGTTTAGTAGTTAACTGGAATGATACAGAAGGCCCCTTTGAAATTTACATCAGTAATTATAACGAATACACTTTAAACAATGAGAGTCTGAATGCCGAGCGCAGCCGCCAGGGTTATCTGCATTTTCGCGCCGGAGATATAACCTTCAGCGAAGCGAATTTCACACATTTAAATCGCCATTATGATTTTCAACTTGAAACAGAAGATACCAATTTGCCTTATTCCGGAGTAAGGCTTGACCTGGCTAAAACACTGGGAATTAACGGAAAAACGGAAGAATATTACGCTTTCATTGACCGTGTTAACGGTGAGATCTATTTACGCTCCGGTCAGGAATTACTGGAAAAAGGTTTATTCTTCTCTTTGCCGCCGGAAGGCAGCCACCGTTTTGTAGTACAGAAATTAAAACTTGATCTTGCTCCGGGTTTATATGGCGCTAAACTTTCATATCTCTCTTACACTCATCGGATTCTGGAAGGAAAACCCGTAGAAAATTTGCGCGGTTTGGCAATTTTAATGAAATTTTTCGGCCTAAAGCTCGATGTTTTGAGTTACGGACAGATTTTAAGCTCCGCACATCTATTAAACCTCTTGCCTGACTTATCACTTTTGCTTTCTCAAAAACATTTGGATGAAATCCTTGACGCAAGGGAAATTTCCATTGCGAAGATTGGAGAAAAAGTACGCTTAAGCCAATTAGAGCAGGAAATCGAGCAGTCGATATAACTAGACTCGTCAAAAGTAGAGAGTAGTCCGCCAATTTCTTCGATGGAATTTGACGAGATCTCGCCAAAATAGAATATTTTGGCGGACGAGGAGAGAGTAGAGAGAAAACACGAAATACGAAGGCAGAATGAGCTCATAAATAGAGAGTGAATATTTTTCTTGCTACTTTCTGCTTTCTACTTAAGTAAGTAAAATGCAGTCAGTTATTTTTTAGCCCCTCATTTAAGTATTGATACGCAGTTTTTTGGGAAATTATTTTTGAAGCAAGCACCAAAAGCTGAAGAAGTTTTTGAAAAGACAGGCCTGGTTTCTCAAATTAAGGTTTTAACTTTTACGGAACTTTTAAAGCTCGCAGAGGTATTACCGGCTGAAAGCCTCTGGAAAATTGCGCAACCTAAAGGCCAGGATATTATTGCCGCCAATCAGGCGGTAACCGATAAACATCTTGTGGAGGACGGATTTTTAACCGGCCTGCACTGCCGTTTATATCCTTCATTTCAGGACATCGCCTTAAAAGTTATCCCGGAGTTAAAGTCCAAAGGAGCGAAAGATGTTTATCTTCTGGGAGCTTTCCAAAAAAGCCCTATTAGCCACAAAATAAATAAATTTTTGCCGGATGATAAATTCCATCCTTTATTCTATTCCCGGAGTGAAAAAGACGGCAATAAAGTTACTTCTATTTTAAGATACGAGGAAGCTAGGGAAAATGCTAATCATGATTTTTGGGCATCTACTTTTTCTATTGTTGATTATGAGCCGGATCCGGAAATGGGAGGCTGGGAGGGTTTTGAGTTTCTCTTAGCCCGGGCAAATGAATGTGGAATTAGGATTGTATTGGATATAGTAGCGCAAGGCACGGCTATTGAATTTCCTTGGCTGCAAAATGAAGAATTGCAAAAAGGGCCTGTTCATTGGAATGAAGAAAAAAAAATCTGGGAGGGTTATTATTATATTCATAAGACACTTCCGGAAGATGCGCAAAAAGAGTTATTAGCTTTGGATGATGCTAGAAACTTACCGGATGCGCAAAAAGAAGAGTTATGGACAGATGAGCAGAGATTATTTGTGCAGCTGGCTAATAATATTCTTGCCCAAAATCCCGGGCATGTACTTCATTATTCTCCTAAGCTTAAACAATGGGTATTGATTGCCAATGGCCAGGATTTTGATATGAAAAAGAATAATAAACAGCCCTGGCATGATATCTTACAGCTGGATTTGAGCAATCCTTTTGTGCGGGAAGCAATTTTTGAAAAAGCGGAAAAATTAATTAATGCAGGAGCCGCTGGTTTTAGGGCAGATTGCGCTATGGCTTCAGTTATGCATGGTGAGTACGGATTCCTAGACACTTGGTACGATTATATCGGAGAAAGGGTTGTAGAAAAAGAATTTTGGACAGAACTGATTGAAAGATTAAGAAAAATCAGGCAGGACGCGGTTTTTTATGCCGAGGCATATTGGCTTTTTGATGTTTTGGACAAATGCGGTTTTAATTATATTTTCCAGAAGTTTACCGGGGATAGTTTAGTGAGTAATAATATTCCCGGACTGCGGGGATATCTGATTAAAACTCCGATGCAGGAACAGTTTTCCCGGCTTCATGCCGTAAATAATCATGATGATGAACCATCTTATATTAGGGATATTGATACGGAGCATTTTAAGGAGGCTCCGGAATTAACAGCAAGATTATTATTCAGGGATTTGTTAAATATCGCTGCTTTGCCTGGTAAACCGCAGATACAGGCAGAACAATTATTAGGCGGTTATTTTGCTAGGGGTACGGCGCGCTGGCATAGTTTAGATACGGTGGATGAGCCGCATGAAATAGTTAAGATGATGGCTGCAAAAGCAGCCCAAATTAGCCGTGATGAATTGTTCAGAAAAGGGAATTTATATGTGCTGAATAACTGGTCAGGCGTAATTTTTGGATTCCTGCGGTATCATAACAACCGCCAGGCGTTAATCGTGAGCAATAGTAATAATGAGTACTCAAATTATTATGAGCAGATATCTATTAAAGAAGCCGCGCCTTTAATGGGTATTTCCCAGCAGCCTGGGGTTTTTTATGCCCTGGTTAACCGGCTTAATGGAGAGGTTTGTTTAGTCAGCGGCGAGCAATTGTATAACAAATTGTTGAATGCGTATTTACCCGAACAAGCGCAAGTGCAGATATATATGTTTGAAGAACTTAAAGATGATAGCGGTGTTTTAAGAAAACTGTCCAAAAGAAATGAACTTCGCTGGGATCCTCCGTATATTGATTTAAAAACATTAACTTTGGAAGATGTTTGTTTGCTGGTAAATGATTTTGGGCTGAAAATTGATTATCCCTGTGATGGGAAAATAAGCAAGGCTTTGGCATTAAAATATCTTTTAGATAAATTAACCCCAAAAGAGATTTATCAAAATTTAATCCAGAATAATAACATTGAGATTGTTGAGTTTGCCAGCGAAGAAGAAATGATCAAAGAACAAATTAACCAATTAAGGCAAAAATTTTCCGGTAATGAAAAAATAATTTCTTTATGCCTGGCTTTGGAAATGCTAAATCAAAAAGGGCAGTTGAATAAAAAGAAGTTTCTCTGGGCGGAATCCGCAGGAAAAACCGAGATAAAAGTAAAAGATAATATGATATGTATTGCGCAAGGTGATTCTGGAATTTTGTATCCTGATACGCGGGAAGGAAAACAAAAAATTAGAGCCTGCGTAGATACTGTGGAGGGAATGATTTCCAGAAAAAATTTTAGGTCCTATGGCATTGAAGAAGAAATTACGAAATTTATTGAAGCTTATTTAATGCTTTCGGATAGAGAGATTTATAATTTAATGATTGAATTAGCGGGTGTTTTGCCTGAAGCTTGCGATATGATCGAAGAACACGCAGAAAATATTTCCGGCAATGAGTGGCGTAGAAAGGTGGTTGATATTTTTGAAAGCGCAAATCCCAATCGGTTTATTGCTCGAGTGTGGATGAATTATTTTTGCAGAAGAGTTCCTTTGATAGAATGGTTTAATCATGAAAGTTTTGGTAAGTTTTTCGCGCATTATTTAAGCAGTAGAGGAGAAATTGATACTATATGTTCTTTTATTGAAGCAGGGTTAAAGAGGGAGAAAATTGATACTTATTACCACTGTTTATTCTTTGAACCCTTTGTGATACAGGCATTAGCAATACATAACGAGCAAGTTGATAGGTTATTTGTGGAATTTTTGGAAAGCCCGCAGGAAGGCCTAGAAGAAGCGGATAGACTTAAAAGGTTTATTATCTGGGCAATGAAAAAAGCGGAAAGATTTGATTTGAAAATAAAGGATGTCCCCTTAAAAGAAATTTTATCAATTTTAGAAGCCGCGGATAAGCCTTTATCTGTCCTTGAGGCAGTTGATTTTACCCTAAATGTACAACTGTTCGAATTATCAATCTAATGGTTTGGCTCATTAGTTCATTAGCTCATGAGTTCATGAGATCATGAAGAAGCAGAGAGTTGAGAGAAGCAAGCAGAGAGACTCTAAGCCTGAACTTTAAGAAACCTCAAGAAACATTAAGGAACCTTAAGCAACATTTTATGAAAATACTATTAAAAATAATCTCAATATTGTTGATCCAAGTGTTTATGCTCTTGCCAACCAGCGGACTTATTGCGCATCCGTTGCCAGAGACAGAGGATTTACTCTCACCTGCGATTTGTATTGATATCGCGCAATTACAGCAGGTATTTCAGCAGGGCGTGGATAAAATAATGAAACCTGCAGAACCGGATATTCCCATGGTTACTGCTGCTCCGGAAATACTCATACAAAAGCGCTGTGTAGCGTCTGTAACCGGATATTTAAACGGGAATAATTGGACAAGTTTGGAGCAGAAAAGCCGGATCAATAATTTGCTTTACGAGTTTTCTCCGTTTATTATTACCAGTTATGGCCAAGAAATCGGCAGAGCTCAACCAGGGCTTTGCGGTTTGCTCGTAGAGTTATTGCTATCGGCAAATAGGGTTAGAAATTACGTGGCAGCGTTGAATTATCATAAAACAGAAGGGCATTTTATTCAATACGCGATTAGCGCTTTTCAGGGTGCCGGAATATATAGCGCGGTAGAAGACCTGGAATGGCTGCAGGCAACTTTGCGGGATCAGCCTGATAAATGTTACCCGCTTTTTATTAATTATTTGAGCGGTTGGATTACTGCCTTGGGTTTTACAGACACGCAAATTATGGCGAAAAACCTCCGTTTGTTTAAAGGCAGGAGCCATAATGGATTTCAAAGTAAAGATTGGAACAAACGGCATTTATTCTGGATGGAAAAAATACTGTCCCTGATGCCGCAAGGCCAAGAGAAATATTTATTCTTTAATCAAGTTTGTGATAACTTTTTTGCCGAAATTACGGATTTGTCGAGGAGAGATAATATCCTGGTAATAGAGGAGATCGGGACGTTCTGGGCAAAGTCCGGATTAAAAGAGAATTGTGAATATTTGTTAGGCAAAATCATTAATTTATATCAGCTAGCGCAGTGGGAGTGGGATTATTCTTTTTTGGACGAAACTATCATGCGCTTGGCGCAAACAGCGGCAATCCCGGAAGAAAAATTTTCGCCGCTGATTCCTGGAGGAAGATTTCTGCCTTTACTGGTGAATAAGGATAAACAGCAAACGGGCGCGCTTAAAACGCGGATAATTACCAAAGCCCTTGCCGCTGATTTCGGGGCATTTTTTGTTAAGGACGGACAATTGATTAAAAAGATGGAGGATGTTTTAGTAAATGCTTCAGCGTGGGGTTCTCTGCAGAGACGGGGATATGATAAAGAAGATTATAGAAGTTATAGAATCAGAGAAAGAAATTTGCTAAAGCAGGTTTTAACTGCGCTTAATCAATCGGGACAGGAATTCGGCGCAGCGGCTAAGGAGGTGGAATTTTTAGGCCGTAGAGGGGAAACAGAATTGCTCAGCGAATATCTGGAAGCGTTAAAAACATATTTGCAAATACAATTATTATTATACGGAAAATATCAGAAAACATCTTTCAGTGATGTGATTAACCCCTGGCTTGCGCATTTTTATCAGGATGACAATTTTAAGCCGCTGATTAATCTGCTGATGGAAAAGATTGTTCAAGAATATCAGCAGGATGGGCGTTTGGAAGAACTGGAGCAATGCGGACCTGCTCTTGCCCGTATTTCTCCGGAAATAGCTGGGATTCTTAAACGATTATGTTTCGATTTGGATAACTCATTTACAGACCAAGAAAAACGATTAATTATTGGCCTTAATCAGCAGCAGGCGGTATTGTCCCCGGCGCAGGCACGGGAATTGAAAAAAAACTTTCCCGAACCGAGTAGTTTCCGCGGCGCTTTAGATATAATTACCTTATTCCCGGAATTTTTTAATTACCCTGCCAGTGATGTCAGTGCGGTTTTGCGGTTAACAGGTAGTTACCAGTTGGGCTCAAACGTGTCCGGGCTTAGGCAGAAAGCAATCAGGGAATTATTGAGCTCTCTGCGCGAAGTGTATCTTAAAAAAAATTATTTAGAAAGGCCATGTTTCCAATCCTGGGCCAGGCTGCTATTTTTCAAGGTTCTCGCGGCTTTTACTGAATTTTGCACGAACGAAAATATTTTTCTGCAAATCGTAGAGCTGGAAAAACGCTACGCGCGGCTTTTTTCCGCGGAAATTGTTACGGCGCTTTCCGAACAAAACTATCAAAGAAACGCTGCTGAGAGCCTTGGCCGCTGGGCAGGGCATTTTGGCGTAGCAGAAGCCGGAGATTTGGGCCAAGAGACGCAGGATGCCCTGCTGGCTTTAGTGAAATTAACTAGAAGCGATGAAGAAAAACAGGAGTATATCTCTTTTTTAGACCTCATGCTCGCTAATCGGTTTGACCCGCATGTATTTTTGAATACACTTTGGGAGTTAGATAGGCAAGGGATTATAGACGCAGGGCAATCTGCGCAATCTATATTAGCTATGAGCCATACGTTTGTTCGCGAAAAAGTTAATCCGCAGATATTTTTCAGCGCTGTCCCCTTTCTGCTTAAACAAGGTTTTACCGCTAATGACATCTTTGCTGACTTAGGAAGCGCTGAATTACTGGCGCAATACTTGAGCCTGATGGATGAAAATTTGACTTCAGAGGAGGACATTTACCGCTATGTATTTGTGATGCATTTTGCGCTGGCTTTATTTAAAGCGCATCCGGAATGGGCGGATGAGCAACAGATAAAGAGCATTGTCCGCGGTATTGTCCGGCATTATCATCCGGATTTGGCTCCTGTGGCTATACATAAGCAGAGTTGTTCCTGCCACAGCTGTACCAACCGAGGAAATATGCCAGGGATAATGAACATGATTGAAAGTTTAATTGAGCAGCTATATCCCGGCTTGCAGAGGGAAAAAGCAACATCCGATAATATCGCAGGCATGATCATAAACGGAAAAAAAATAGTAGAGGAAATCGTCTTGCAATCAAGACGGTTATTTAGTATTGGAAATGACGCGGTTGGTGATTTGGCGCAAATAAGAGAGGCCTATCGTTCCACAGTTTTTTATGATTTCTTCCGGGCTCTTGAAATATACGCGCGCGAGTGTCCTGAAGATTTACACTATGTGGAAATTACCATTGATGAACTGCTGCGGCGGATCTGTGTAAAAAAAGACGGTAAGAAGTTTATTTTTAATACCGGCTCTGACTGCTCTGTTCTTGAGTCCTATGTAATGATCAGGAATAAGCTGGGGCCGAAATTACTGACCCAGGGGGCTGTTGATATTGATTTCTTTGGCAATAGAAAAGGATTGCCAAGTGAGGAAGGGCAATATGCGTTGCCGGATTTAATAGAAAGGGGAAAAATCGGTTCTCCTGCGTATTTTCAATTTGTTGAGCAGGCGATATAACTAGACTCGTCAAAAGTAGAGAGTAGTCCGCCAATTTCTTCGATGGAATTTGGCGAGATCTCGCCAAAATAGAATATTTTGGCGGACGAGGAGAGAGTAGAGAGAAAACACGAAATACGAAGGCAGAATGAGCTCATAAATAGAGAGTGAATATTTTTCTTGCTACTTTCTGCTTTCTACTTAAGTAAGTAAAA
>JACQZH010000079.1 GCA_016213925.1 Candidatus Omnitrophota bacterium
CCTGCCCTGCCCGTCATAAGTAAGTGTAATCTTATTATTATTTCTGTCCGCGATAACCTTTAATTTTCCGTTTATATCAAACAAATATCGTTCGCCGTGTTTTTTCTTCAAACAATATCCGCTGTTGAATCCGGGGTTTAAAGCAAGGATATCTTCAGGAAAGGTATCGTACTTCTTCAATTCGTCAAAACATTCTTTTGTTTCCGCCGTAAAATCAGTTCCGCTAACATGGATAAAAGAATCTATGCTTCCATGATCATTCCTAATCGTTACATACGCCTGAATACCGTCATTTACTTCTAACAAGGCGATATTATAGGTATGTGACCAGCCGTACCCGAACGGCCCTTCATAAACATCTTTCGCGTTATAATAACGGGTTATCTCAAGAGCCATGCCTCTTGAGGGAATAAACAAATCCCGCGTATTATACTCAAAGTTCCCGTTAAAAACATTTACCGGATCAGCATCCCTGTCAGAGCAGTCTGAGCCTGCCCCGTTGTCTTTTCCGTCATCCCCTCCGTAAGGATAATCTTTGGAAGAATTATTCCAACAGGGGTCTTTATAATAATATTCTTCCGCATACAGTCCTGATAAAGGCAGCCCTGTTACGGAAAACACAGTCAGAATTATTATGGAAATTGTTTTCAGTAAGTATCTTTTCAATTATTTACTCTTTCTCGTTATTAATAATAATCTTTCGCGACCCTATCGCGGAAGCGCCCTTTTTATCCCAAAAATTAACGTACAGATTTTTGATGCCGATTACTTTTTTCCCTTCATCTATTTCAATAATTCTATCTAGCATTAAATAAGGAAATCTTTGCGGTATCGAATTTTTAATTTGATTAATATCAAGCATTTTTATTGCATCTATCTTCAAGCGTTAAATTTACTTAATAGTATGCCCTGTTATTTGTCTGCTATAAACGGCAATAATCAGCTATCTGTTTCAAAAACAACTCGATATCTTCTGTTTTTTTGCTTAAAATCTCATAAACCAAATCGATATCTATGCCTTCATATTCATGAACAATAATATTTCTAAACCCCACCATCTTTTTTAGCCGCTCGTTTAATTGCCCGGATATTACGTTATGTTCTTTGAGAATATCAAACAAACCGGTCAAAGTTCCGGGGACTATCCATCCTTCATCCGAAATTATATGGCTGGCCATATCAATGCATCCCTGTATACATAACTGCAAATTATGTAAAACAATATCCTGTAAATCCATATCGTTTTTTAGCGCGTCCAGAGCTATATTTTGTTTTAGTTTTAAACGCTGCAGGCTTTTTTGCACATGATTAATTTTCGCCTTAATAATATTTGAATTTACCATTTATTGCCCCTAATTTTTGCCAATAAACTCTTTTCAATCCTATTCTTCACGGGCAAAAAGTCTAAATACTGCACTATTGCCTGCGCTTCAAAGTTATGCTCATTCCTATCTTTGCGTTCATAAATTTTTATTCCGTCTTTGAGAACATGGTATTTTAAAAATAACGAAGCACGATTCAAAACCACAACATCTGCCTCTTTATCTAATTCTCTACTTAAATTATTCATTATTTCAATTTGAATATTCGTGTATTCTTCTTTTTTTACGCTATTATCAAACAATATAGCGATATCCACATCGCTATATTTATTTTCTTTATTGCGCGATTGCGACCCGAAAAGATACGCCACAAGAATAGATTCATAATCATTAAAGATGTTATTAATAACTTTGATTTTATCACTTTTCAACATAGGCATCATCACATCCCCAAACCGCCGTCAACTCTTAAAACCTGTCCGGTAATATAATTTGACTTTTCCGTTGCCAGGAATAAAACCGCTTTTGCCACTTCTTCCGGCTCTCCAAACCTTGCCAAAGGTATCTGCGGCATTATATGTTTCACATAATCTTCTTTTAACCCGGAAGTCATATCTGTATGTATAAAACCCGGAGCCACAACATTCACGCGGACATTAAAAGCTGCTACTTCTTTTGCTAATGCCTTGGAAAAAGCAATCATGCCGCCTTTTGAAGCGGAATAATTCGTTTGCCGAGGTATCCCGATTATCCCGCTTAATGAACTTATATTGATAATGTTGCCTTGCCTCTGTTTCATAAAGCTGACAACAAACGCTTTTGTAAGGTTAAAAAGCCCGTTAAGATTGGTATTAATAACCTCGTTCCATTCTTCATAGCTCATCATTGCCAAGGCTTTATCTTTGACAATTCCGGCATTATTAACTAAAATATCAATATGCCCGTATTTATCGAGAACCTGCTCCTTAAAATTTTCTACCTGCGAGGCGTTTTTAATATCTACTTTAAAACCTTTTATAGCTTGAGGCAAATCGCTAAAATTGCTTTCAATCTTTTTTGCTAGGGAATCATTAGAAAAATAAGTGAAGAGGACAGTTGCTCCTTCTTTGGCAAATAACTCTACGATGGACTTTCCTATGCCTCGAGTACCGCCGCTTATAACAGCAATTTTCTCGCTTAAATTCATTTCTCTCATCCCCGCATCAATTTACCTTCAAACAGATAATAAAATTAGTACGCACTATGCGCAAATCAGGGATCACCTTTCCATCTTTTTTAACCATTCCTGAATTTTAGTAGTCCTAAATCTCCATTGGTTGCCGACGCGGATAGCAGGAATTTTCCCCTGTTTTACATAGCGGTAAATACTGGTAGGGCTTACATCTAAATATGCCGCCACTTCTTTCAAAGTTAGCATGGCCTTATTTTTTATCATATCTGCCTCTATCTTTATAAATGAACCCCATTAAAGAGGTCATCCTCTAGCGGGGCGAATTCGCAGACTTAATCAATTATATCCAATATTGTACTTTTATATCCAAAAGTTGTCAAGAAAGATTTCATGCTGTCAAGAACTATGCTGACTTATCCAGGGAGTTTTTTAAGAGATTTTTACTCGACAGGTTAAACCTTTAAGGGTAAAATATTATAAGAGTACGGCACAAAATATATCCAAAAAATCTTTAAACCCAAAGCCTGAGGCTTGCAGCCTGCGACTTGTAAAAAAACGCATTGCGTAGCTGCTATAAAAAGGATAATTATCTATGGACACAAACCAAACAAAAGAAGAAATTATTTACAAACCCAGTTTATTATTAAAAATTGTCCGTTTTGCTATATTTTGCTTTTCTTTTTTTCTGGGGGGCCAAATAGTACGCAGCGGAGAAGGCAAGATCCCCTATTTTATTATGTTTTTATTGCCGCTAGTAACTTTGATTCCTCTTGTCGAAACATTTATCTGTAAAATAAGATTATCAACCAGCGGAATAAAAGTAAGGAATATCACGCAAAATTGGACGATTAACTGGGACCAAATTACATCATGGAAAATAATTACCAAAACCAGCAGCACTGTCGCAAGCGCCGGAATTGGCACGCATTTTATTTTTTATAGAGGCAATAAAAGTTATTTTCTCGGTGAACTTCACAAATACAGCGCTCTAAAACACCTTGACGAAATTACAGATTGGGTTAAAAAACATATAAAAAATCCGCGCGCAAAATAAATAGAAATGATTCTGAACCCAAAGCTGCGGAAGGAATGATACGGTATGCGTAAAGTAAATATTGTTTTTGCAATAACATTTGCTTTCCTGGCGGTATTACCATTGTCTTACGGACAAGACAAATTTAACGAAGGAAAAACTTTAATCGATAGGAATAGCAAACTGATTGATGTAAGAACAGAGAAAGAATATAATGAAGGGCATTTGAAAAATGCAATCAATATACCGCATACAGAAATAAAAGAGAAAATAATAAAATACACGCCGGATAAAGAAGAAAAAATCGTCTTGTATTGTCGCAGCGGCAGAAGGGCTGAAATCGCAAAAACTACTTTACTTGAAATGGGATACAAAAACGTAATAAATGCAGGCGGATACGATGGGCTAAGGAAAATAAAATGAAAATAGCCGATAAATTTATAGCTAAATTTAAGAATAAGCTTATTTTTTACAAAAAATTAATCAGTGATCCGAATACGCCAAAATTATCAAAGATACTTCTAGGTTTAGCAATAGCCTATGCGTTATCACCAGTAGATTTAATCCCTGATTTTATCCCGGTTATCGGCCATCTTGATGACATAATAATAGTCCCTGCCTTAATAACAGCGGCCATCTGGTTAATCCCAAAAAGCCAGATTGAAAGAATAAAAAAAGAAATGAACGCGTAGCAATGCGATTTCAGTAATCAAGCGTCTTTTAGAGTATGAATTAAAATACCGGATTAAAAACCAATATTCTCCCCTGCTTTAACTTTCTCTATAAAATTTTATCAAGAATTTGAAAAATTATACTAATTAGGGTATACTTTTAAGGTTTTCCACTAATAACCTGTAAACTTATAATAATAAATTACCCCAAAATGAAAAATCATAAGTTACTAAAAATAACCGGATTAGCTTTGATACACTTTCAGTTTATTTTTTCTATTGCAGCTGCTTGCCCTGTTTTTAATTATAAATCAATAAGCCAAGCAGATACACCGGTCTTATCACCTAAATTAAATATTACTATCGGGTTATTCCAAAAAGCATATCTTGATATTATAAAAAAAGATACCTCGGTTAAAGTCAGCCAAATCAACTATGCTAAAGTATCCACTCAAAATAAAAAACCTCAAAAACTTTTTTCTTCCGAACAATTGTTCCGCTTCATCTTTCATGCAACTATCCCCATATTATTCGCCTTACTAACAACGACATTGTGGTTTTACAGCGCAGCAATAATATCATTTATCCTTTTTTGCGCTTACAGCCATATCCCCTATCTTGAATTACAAGCAACAGAGACTTTTCAACACCAATATGCAAATAAAAAATTGATTAGCCTTTTAGACAACGATACATCGATAAAAAAAAGAATACAATCATTAAAAGATGCCGATGTTATAAGCATAATAAAACAGCATTTACCCTCAACAGGCGAGCCCCATGAAATCTTAAGCGTTTATGTCAATGGCTCGTTTTTAGATTTTAAATTCATGGACATAGGGCTATCCGGGGTCAATGATATCGATTTTACGATTGTAGCAACCGGAGATATCTTTAACGTAATTTATACAAAAATACCCGAAGGGATATGGATTGCAGATGAGATTGGCGGTATGCGTATTAAAAAAATAAGCTTTTTTATTATCGGAGAGGAAATTTTGAAAGGTAAAATACCAAAAAATTTGCTCGCCTCCCCTAAGACCTTTTTTTTCTGGTTATTGCGTTTTGATATTAAGCACATTCTCTCAGGAAAGCACTTATGGGGCAAATATCACAATGCCTCTTTATCTACTATTCATTTCTCTATAGCCTCTCACGCACTGAACTTCCCCATTTCAGTGGACGTTTTTAACAGATA
>JACQZH010000015.1 GCA_016213925.1 Candidatus Omnitrophota bacterium
ATCTGGGAGTATCAAGAAATTATACAAAAAAACTGCTGATATTTTTCTATCGACAACCTCTTAATTTTAATGCGGATTTATAACAACTTTTAAAGATTCTTTTGCCTGGCTGACAATATTAAAACCTTCCTGGATTCTTTCTAAAGGAAATTTATGTGTTATTATCTTTCCCGCATCTATTTTTTTATCCTTAATCATATCCAAGGACTCTTTTAAATCAACAGGCGCAGCGCCATATGAGGAAAGCATTGTTATTTCATTTCTCCAGAAATCAACAGCCGGGACACTAATATTTCTATCAGGGATAGCAAATAAGATAATTTTGCCTTTTCTATCAACATACTTAAAAGCCTGCTCTACTGCGGCAATTGCAGAGGTACAAATTATTACTACGTCTGCTTTAATACTGCGTTCTTCTTTTGCATTAAACACCTCATCTGCTGCGAATTCTTTTGCTTTATTAAGCTTATATTCGCTTACATCCGCAGCAATCACCTTTGCACCGCGAAATTTAGCAACCTGAATATTCAGTAATCCGGAAACTCCGCTGCCCAAAATTAAAACCGTATAGCCTTTACTCACACCCGCGGTTCTTTGGCCGCGAAGCACACAAGCTAATGGTTCTATCATCGTGCCTTCATCATAAGAAACATTATCCGGCAAAATATAAGTACCAGTATCAACATTTATCCGCGGCACCTGAATAAACTCACTATATCCTCCTGGATAATAATTGCCTGTGTGCAAAACTTCACAGGCAGTATGATTATCAGCCAGGCAATACTTGCATTTATTGCAGGGAACATGGTGGCTTACGAAAACCCTTTGGCCAACCTTAAATTTTTTTACTTTTGATTCAACTATTTCTCCGCTGATTTCATGGCCGAGAATTCTCGGAGCTTTTTTTATCCTGTACCACTCCATCACATCAGTACCGCAAATACCGCTGGCATAAACCTTCACAAGGATCTCGCCTTTGTTTATTTGCGGCTTTGCCAGCTCTTCAATCCTTACATCATGATTATTATAGTAAACCGCTACGCGCATAAGGCCTCATCTCAAAAATTTAAGCAACAGGCTACAAGCTACAGGTTTCAGATTTATTTTTAATCTGCAGCTTGCGGCTCTTGCAGCCTGAAGCAAAATTTTATAATTACAATTTATTCTTAACCTCATCATATATCTCGCAGGCTTTTTTAACGTTTGCCTTTTCATGAATTATCGCGTACAACGCCTTTGTCATCGCCACAGGATGCGGGCTCTGCCATACATTGCGCCCTAAATTTATTCCTACTGCTCCGTCCTGCATCCCGGAGTAAACAAACTCTAAAACCTGGCGTTCTGTTTCGCATTTTGGGCCGCCGGCCATAACTACCGGCACAGGGCAGCCCTTAACAACCTTATCAAAATCCTCATCGCACCAGTAAGTTTTCACTACCCTTGCGCCAAGTTCAGCGGCAATCCGGCAGCATAAGGCAAGATAACGCGCTTCTCTTTTTTCCATTTCTTTACCCACAGCAGTTACAGCCATAACCGGAATCCCGTAATCCTCGCATTCATTTACAAGATTCGCCAGGTTTAACAATGTTTGTTTTTCATAATCACTTCCAACAAAAACTGAAATACCCACAGCTGTCGCATTAAGGCGGATAATCTCCTCAATAGAGGTTGTAATCACCTCATCTGCCAGGTCTTTGCCTACCATGCTTGTGCCCCCAGAAACTCTTAAAATTATCGGTTTGCTATTCACAGTTTCAACACAAGCGCGCAATACTCCTCTGGTAACAAAAAGCGCGTCACAATATTTTAAAAGCGGTTTAATCGTTTTTCCCGGCTCCTCAAGGCAGCTTGTCGGCCCCTGAAAATATCCATGATCAATAGGTAAAAAGAAACATTTCCCATCTTCCTGAAAAAGCTTGCTTAAACGGTTTTTCATCCCCCAGTCCATCTTGATATCCTCCTTTTAAATAAGCACGTAACTTATGAAACGATAGTGAACATAAGTTACTGTGCAAATTTATACTATACGGCGAATTAGCATAAAATCATATATTGTGCGCAATTATAGCAAAATTACTATTTATTATCAAGGTATTATCAAGGTTGTTATTATCAAGGTTGTTGACAAAATAGAAAAAATAAGGTAAACTACAAAATCTAGTTACGCGGGCGCGTAGCACAGCTGGTTAGCGCATCTCCCTTACAAGGAGAGGGTCGTAGGTTCGAATCCTACCGCGCCCACCAAAAAAGCAGTCTTAAGTCATAAGTTTTAAGTCTTAAGAAAATAACAATATGCTCTATAATTCAAACTGATGAAAGAGCCTAATTATAGAAAGCTTCTTGTTTGGGAAAAAGCGCATAAAAATGCGTTGGCTGGAATAAAGTTAATAGAACTTTTTAATAAAAAACACGAAAAAATTGCAGAACAGTTTCTAGCAGCTATAACCTCTGTGGGAGCAAATATAGCTGAAGGCAGTGGTGGTTATAAAGGTAAAGAGTTTGCAAGATTTTTGAATATTGCTTTAAGGTCAGCGTTTGAGACTGATAATTGGCTGCAGGTTATAAAAGATTCTAACATAATCGGACAGTTAAAAATATTGAATGAGCTTGAGGATAATAACTTAGAAATAATAAAAATGCTCATTGCTTTAATTAAGACTCAACAAAATTAAAATATTTTTTTAGTTTTTTTCTTAAAACTTACGACTTAAAACTTAAAACTGTATTTTAGGGGCCGTAGTTCAGCTGGTTAGAACGTCGGATTGTCGATCCGAAGGTCGCGGGTTCGAACCCCGTCGGCCCCGCCATAATATAAAACCCAGCCAAAATGGCTGGGTTTTATCATGATTTTGTAAAAGCTGTAATCAGCCCCTGGCCAATAGACTATAGCCATTGTCCTCCAAAGCCTTGGCGTAGGGGGATGAACCATTAGTTAATAGTCTAATTTCGTCCTTACGTCTCTAACGTCACTCACGTCCTTCGGTCTTTGATTTGTCTATTCGCTAAATGCTAATCGCTATACGCTGCTTTTTATATCGCCTGCTCGACCAAAGTTAAATCAAATTTACTTATACCAAAATTATTTGCCAATACTGCACGGACCTCTATATCAGCCTCTGATAAAGAAGGCGAATAATATTCCGCGATGTATTGGCCTCTTTTAAACTTACAACGATTACCTTTTCTATTTACTTCCAGCTCAAACTTAACCTGAAACACAAAAAAGCAATCTTTATTCGGACAAAAATTCCTTACAGTAAAATAATTCGCTTGTCCTTTGAATATTACCAGATCTGCTTTCTTCCATGCTGCATAAAATTCTTTTGATACACGCATTAAATCCATGCCTAGTGATATACTTCCCGTATCAATAATTTCAATTCTCTCTAAATTATCTTTACCCAAAAAATTTATTATACGCTCATCTTTAATAATTCTCTTTAAGTCATCTTTAGTAGAATCGTTAAGCGCTGGCAATGATTTTCCGGCAAGTATTACCTTGTGCCCTTTTTTTAAAAGTTTTCTCATCATTAAAATTAAATCAAAAATATCCTCTCCTGCATTGTCAACAGCAATAATTATAATCTGATTCTTTTTAGCTATCTTCTTTTCAAATACAGGCACGTCATTATGCGCCCAAAAATTACCATTTTCAAATTCACCTAGTTTTTCGCCTAAAAAAGAATCTCCCTTCCCTGTCATCGTCTTAAATATTTCAGGATCGGCAAAGTCTAAAGAATTAGCTATCGCCGACAAACGCAGGGCCGCATCCCATGAATCTCCCGAATACTCCAACATAGTTTGCGCTTCTGACAAAAAAGATAATGCCATCTGCCACGCTTTTTCTTTGAGATCCCTATCTGGGTCAGCCTGTACAGACAAGCGGATAATCCCCAAAATTATTTCTAAAACTTCAAAACTCGATAATTCTTTAGTTTCCGGCATCTTAAAAAAATAATCTATAGCTTCTGTAAATTTTTCTGTTGTTATTTCATTAGGAACCGCCCTTTTAAGTAAATTAAACCCTAATGCCTGCAATCGAATAATTAAATTATCTTCAACTGTTTTTCCCTCTAAATAATCTTTCATAATCATATTCCCAAATCTATATTCACATTTCGGGGTAGCAACATCTTCAGGGATAAAAAGCCGGCTGCGGTCAAGCGCTTTTAATACCTCCCCTACAAATTCAGCAGTAGAAATTTTCGAACCTAAGAATCGTTCTTGCAATGAATCAGTTTTGCTATTAGCCGCCTGCTCTGGCCCCTCCTTAAATACTGCATCTGCTTTATTAGAAACAGAAGGCATTGTAGAAGCATCCTCACGGGAAATAAGATTTCCATTAATTATAGTTTTTCCAAGGACCGACAATAACCCAAACAACGCTATCACGCCTGCGCCAATAATCCATTCTAAATTTACATAGCTCCAATTCCCCATTTTAATATCTCCATGGCCAAGCAAGGATAATATTGGGACCCAGATTAAAAAAGCTCTATTCTGAAATAAAAGCCATCGGCCTTGAGGCACATAACGAAAAATTAATGAATTTACAGGCAGCCAAAAAGACCAGTTAATAATATGCGTACTTGCATAACAAGTTTCTAAAATATTTTTCAAATCACCCAAATCCCCTTGAAAAAAAGCTATTATGCTAAAATTATAAATGTGAAAAGTCGGGGTAAAGAAAAATTGGTCAACTAAGACTTTTTTTAGCCAGGATTCTTTAGCAGGAAACCGCTGGTTAAGTTTACCTAAATAAAAATGCGCGGCAAACCCAAAAACCGCGCCTAGAATTACCATATAAAACAAACGCAAAGGTTCTACCTGCCCTGTTGCTATTAATTGAGAAAAAATATCTCCTAAAGGGAATATCCATGCAGAGCGCGCTGTATCCTGCTGCCAAGTCTTAGGTTCCTGGATTACTGATTCAGATTTACCAAAGCTATCCACAGCAATACTATATACGCGTTTAAACTCTTCATTATGAATATTAATCCGGCTGGATAACGTATTTACCGATATATCTCTAGAATTATCCAATAAACCAATATCAGTTACCAAAAACACCTGAATTAATATTATTGCAGTTAGTTTTAATAGTCTTTTAATCATATATTTTTACTTACTTAAGTAGAAAGCAGAAAGTAGCAAGAAAAATATTCACTCTCTATTTATGAGCTCATTCTGCCTTCGTATTTCGTGTTTTCTCTCTACTCTCTCCTCGTCC
>JACQZH010000080.1 GCA_016213925.1 Candidatus Omnitrophota bacterium
AAAGGTGAATTTTAACTTCCCCTTTTTTGACCGCGAATTTTCAACTTTAACTGTAATAATAAGTTAATTTTCGATTGAAATTGCTTCTACCGGGCAGCTTGAGGCTGCTTCTTTTGCTGATTCAAGCAGGCCAGCAGGAATGGAAGCAACAAGTGTAATGGCTTTATCATCTTCCATTTCAAAAACATCCGCGCACATATTCGCACATAAACCACATCCGACACAGGCATCTTTATCTACGATAGCTTTCATTACAATATCCTCCTTTAATTAATAAACGAATATTATTATAAAACAAATTGCTATTTATGCAATTATTTTTTTATTTAATATGTTAAAATAAGTTTATGCGGGCAATTTGGGGGATTATTGGCTAAATTGCTTAAAAATGGAAAAACTAAAATCAAAAACGTATGAAAAAATTAAAGTTAAGATATAAATTTACATTGATTTTTTTTGGCGGATTTTTGGCGGTACTGCTTCTTGAGATATTATTGCAGTTTTCGAGTTTTTGGGCAGTTAAATTACTTTTGAGAGATGAAATCATCGAATCTTTACCTGACAGAGAGAATCACCTGGTGGTCTTTTGTTTTGGAGATTCGTTCACGTATGGTATTGGCGCAGGTTCGCAGGAAAGTTATCCGGCGCAACTGGAACAAATATTAAGCGGATATTATATAAATAAAAAAATAAAAGTTATTAACTTTGGTGTTCCAGGCAGCAATTCTTCGCAACTGGTAATTCGCTTAAAAAAAGCATTTGTGAAATTAAAACCGGACGCAGTTATTATTATTTGCGGAGCTAATGATAACTGGAATTTTTCTGATGTGCCTGTAAATAAAGAATTTTGCGGAATTTTTTTTAAAAGTCTATGCGGAAAGTTAAGGATCAATAAGTTTTGGGCGATTCTGTGTAAAGATAAATCCGGCTATTTTACAAAGTGGAATAGCCCGGAAAAAGAATTTTATTTAGATGGGGTTATTACGGCAGAGAAAGATATTAATAAGCTGATTTTATATGGAAATCTGTTTAGGGAGCATAAATATTTTAGCCAGGCTCAAAAGTGTTATGAAAAAGCATTAAGGTTTAATCCGTCAAATGAAACAGCCTTAATTGAATTGTCCCGCTGTTTTAAATTGAATAAAGAATATGTAAAAGCGTATACAGTGTTGATTGAGGCGATGAGAGATAACCCAGGAAATGAACAACTATTAACAGAACTCAAAGATATACTTATTCGTCAGAATGACCCGGAAACGGCAGTAGAGATTTTTTCTTCTCTTTTTGAAAGGTTTCCCGAAAACCGTATTATTGTCAAGGAGCTTGCGAATGCATATAAGCTTTGCGCGGGCAATTTCCTAATCATTGGCCGGTTTAATCAGGCAAAGTTTTTTTATTCGCGTGCAGCAAAGATAGATTTGAATAATAATTCTATCGGCAATATGATTGCGGTTGTTGATTCTTTGGAAAATCTTTGTAAAAATAATTTTTATGAAGGCAACTGTAAAAAAGCGCAATTGTTAAAAAGATATCTCTGGTCGGGTGTAATGGGCGATGTATCCGCGCAACATAAAATTCTTTTAACGAATTTGACCAAGACGGCTAGGATTTGCTCCAAAAAAAAAGTTCCGGTTTTGTTTTCCGGTTACCCGGCATTTACTCCAGAGGCGATGCGGGATGTGGCAGCATGTTTTAATATTCCCTTAGTAAAACATGAGGATATTTTTATGGCAAAGATAGAGCAGGGTTCTGCTTTAAAATATTTTGTTTCAAAATCTGACCCCCATTGCACAAAAGAAGGGTATCGCATCTTGGCGGAGAATCTGGCGGCTGAGCTTTTGAAAATTTTCAAGCAGGCAGAACAGGAACAAGCGGTTAATTAAAATTACGGTAATTATGCGAAATTTAAGAATTGGACAAAAGATAATTTTGGTAGTTTTTGGAGTTATTTCCGCGGTAATTTTACTTGAGGCAATTTTATCTTTGTTGAATTTTTATAGTGAAAAGTCGTTGCTTTTTGAAAAAACCATAGAGGAATTCCGCATAGATAAAAATACAAAAATTGTTTTCTGTATAGGCGATTCGTTCACTTATGGGGTTGGAGCTAGTTTTGAGCATAGCTATCCCGGGCAGTTAGAAAAAATTCTAAATGGAAGAAGAGGAGAAAGTAGATTTAAAGTGTTTAATTTAGGAGTGCCGGGGTATGATTCGGATAAAATAATACTGCGCTTTAAAAGATTTTTAAAGAAATGCTCTCCGGATGTAGTGATTGCCATGATCGGAGTAAACGATACGTTTTTTTATGAACAAAGGCCATATGATGAAAAAATAAATTCAGGGTTGAATTCAATCGGAGTTATTTTTTTAGAAAGGCTGCGTAAATTTGATGCGATTTTGCGCTATAATCTGTCTCTAAAACTTAGGCAGATGCGTTTTGGGAAAAAATGCGGATTTCCAATGGCCGGGCAAAAAGCCAGGCATGATTTGCTTTCAGAGCTGATCGGAAAAGCGAATTATAGCCGCAGCCAGCAGCGTTATGAGGAAGCATTTTTGTATTATAAGCAGGCTTTGGCAATTGACGCCTGCGCTACCTTGACGCTTTTGGAACTGGGGCGCTGCTATAAGCTTGCCGGTGAATATGAAAAAGCGCAACAAGTGCTTGCAGATGCGTTTAAAATCAATCCGGATGATGTGTTGATTCAGGTGGAAATTCAGGATTTGCTTATAAACTTTAATGGTTTCGAAAAAAATCCCGAGATTTATTGGAGCCTCTACAAACTATACCCGTATAATAAGTTTATTAATCAGCAGATTGTAAGTGCGTATTTTTCGCTGGCAGGAAAATATTTATTTAATGATCAATTTGATAAAGCGAGAGAGTATTATCAAAAAGCAGCGGTTTTTTTGACGAATAATAACAAACAGTTTAAAAACAAAGAGATGTTGAAAGATTTGGAAATAATGAAAAATACTTTTGATAATTTATGCGAGCTTGCCGCAATATGCAGGGGAAAAAACATTTTGCTTTTATTTTCCGGGTATCCGGAGTTTGTCCGCGCTGAAATGGGACAGGCAGCTAAAAGAACAGGTGTGGTTGTTGTGGATCACGCGCCTATTTTTGAAGAAGTGCTTAAGCGGTTTCCCAGAGAAAAATACTTTATTGCGGACGGGCATTGTACGGAAGAGGGATACCGGATAATGGCGGAAAATGTTGCTGATAAGATTGTCCCGAAATTTGGGATAATCGAAATTTCAGATATCAAAAAAAAACAAAACATTATTTCCGAGTGAATACATAACTGTTTATTTTTACTCCCAGGCTTTTCGCGACAGGCTTGCATTTTGCCATCAGTAGATGGAATGTTTTCTTTCTAAATTGGGGCAATTCCGTGAAAGTTTCATAATATCCCATGCCTTTGGCAATAATTAAGTCGCAGGATGCCAGTTCTTTTTTTAGCTTTATTGATATGGTTGAAAGCTCAATACCTACAGCATCATTACCAGATGGTATTGTTTTTGGGAATTTGCGGATAAGACAGGTCCTTTTTAAATCAGTAAGAGTGGCGTCATTTTGAACAGGAGATGATTTTACTACATACAGTACTTGGGAATTTTTTGATAAAAGCTGAACAAGAGGCAGGTCAAAAAATACTTCTCCGGCGTTATCGGCAAAAAAAAGGATTTTTTTTGCGTTTTTAAGCGTACTTTTGAATTTTTTGCTTTCATTAATGCTCAAAGTTATGGATCGCTGCATTTCGCGGTTTGAGTGATGAATTTCTTTGAAAAAATCAATAGAATTTCCAGCCGCGGAAAAAAGCAGGAGTTCGCCAAGTCTATGCGGATGGTAAGAACTAAAAATTTTTTTTGAAATAGTTCTGGCATGGGCTATTTCTAGAGCCTTTCTTTGCGCAAAAGGATTCGAGGTGCGGGTAAGTTTCTTTATTTTCCGGTTTATATTCGTGAATATAAGAGCCGGGACATGGTTAGTACTGAAAATTTTTCTTAAATCATCTAGAATTAGTTTAATAATGTATGTTTTTTGCGGGATAAGTTGAGGCTTTTTGTCCAGTGCAAGTTGGATTGTCATATTTGTTAAATTTTTAAGACAGTTATAACATTTTTTTTGCGCGCGCATATGTCCTTTGATAAATAATATTCGGATTATAGCAATAATTACATTGCTGCGCAAACAGATATTTTGTGCTTATTTGGCAACTTATTGTTAAGCAACAAGTTAACAGCGCGAAAGTAATAGCGGTAAGAATTGGGGAAAATATAAAATAATGTTGCCTTGAGCAGGCATTTTGTAAAAAAGTCAGCCGATGAAATTTTGTTGCAGAATTTGCGCCTATTTGATAGAATAAAATTCTAACTTGATGAATAATAAGGAGTTTTAAGTTGATACCGCTTCGCGATCAGGCACCTTCAAGGAGTATCCCGGTTATTACGGTTATGCTTATTGGAGTTAATTTATATGTGTTTGTGAGAGAGCTTTTTTTAGGGCCTGGTTTGCATGCGGTTATTAATACATATGCGGTAATTCCCGCAAATTATTTGCATGCCGGAACACCAAGTTTCCGGAGTATAGCGCAAAACAATATCGCGTTAGTTAGCGCGCTTTTCCTGCATGGTAGCGGGATTCATGTTATTGCCAATATGTGGTATCTTTGGATTTTCGGCGATAATGTCGAAGATAGGCTTGGCCATGTGCGTTTTTTGATATTTTATATTATCTGTGGAGTTGCCGGTAATCTAACGCATATATTTATGAACAGCCGTTCGTCAATACCGGCTTTAGGCGCCAGCGGTTGTATTGCAGGAGTTCTGGGAGCGTATTTTTTCTTATTTCCTACGGCGCGTATTGTAACGCTGCTGCCAATGTTTATTTTTTGGACAATAGCTGAAGTTCGTGCATTTTTCTTTCTTGGAATATGGTTTTTAATGCAATTTTTAAATGGTTTTTTTATGTTGCCTACAGGCGAACACCAGATGGGGATAGCCTGGTGGTCGCACATCGGAGGATTTATCAGCGGAATAATTTTGATTTGTTTTTTTAAAGCCAGGGGCGGTATAAGCCAAAAAAGAAGGCGGTGATAAATATGGTTTATCAGGGTGCATTAGAAAATATAAATGTAATTACTTATTTGACGGTATTATTTTTCGGTATTCTTGTTAGTTTTACTCCATGTGTGTATCCGATTATCCCGGTAATTATCGGATATCTGGGTGCAGCGGAAATTAAGACGAAAAAAGAAGTTTTTTTTCGGGCTCTAATATATATTCTGGGTATGGCTAGTGTTTATTCTATGCTGGGAGCGCTTGCGGCTTTTACCGGAAAGATTTTCGGTTCGATACAAAGCAACTTTTGGGTAAATCTGATAGCTGGAAACGTGTTTATTCTAATGGGGCTTTTTATGCTTGATGTTTTCCAGCTGCCCCAGTTTAGTTTTTTTAATAAGAATATTGCTTTGGAAAAGTCCGGCTGGTGGGGAGCTTTTTTACTGGGAGTAATTTCCGGTATGGTCAGCGGGCCGTGTACTACCCCGGTTTTGGGAGCAATTCTGGCTTATGTTGCTGCTAAGCAAAATATCGTTGTAGGGATAACGCTGCTTTTTACTTATGCTTTAGGCATGGGAATTCCGCTGTTAATTTTAGGCACGTTTGTCGGATTGGTTAAAAAAATGCCGAAATCAGGATATTGGATGGTACGTATAAAAAAAATATTTGGATTATTATTAATTGCCAGCGGAGAGTATTTTTTGTTGAGGATAAGATAGGTAGGGTGCTTTCTACTTGTAACATGACTTTGCTGTTGGCGTTAGGGATTTTATATGTCGGCAATGGTTAACGCATATTATATACGGAGACTGGCTGATGAAAGCGTATAATAAAAAACAAAATTCAATTATAAGGTTTGAAATTGAATTTTATGAAAAACTTCTTGCCGATAACCCGGATTTTATCGATGTTTTGACTCCGCTTGCCGAAGCATATACAAGATCAGGGGCTTTTCGTAAAGGGCTGGAGATCGACCAGCGTTTAGCCCGGCTAAAGCCCGCTGATCCTATAGTGCATTATAATCTGGCATGCAGTTATTCGTTGACTGGAGAGATAGACAAAGGTATTGAAAGCCTTAATACTGCGGTGCGCTTAGGATACAATGAGTTTGGATATATGCAAGCTGACGCTGATCTTGCGCAGCTAAGAAAAGATCAGCGTTATCAGGAAATGTTTCATGGTTGGATAATAAAAAAGGAGAGTAAGTGATGGATGTTGTGAATCAATTAGATGAAATAAAAAGTTCAGCCTTGAAAGAGCTTGCAAATATCGGTATCAGCCATGTGGCAACAGCTGTCGGTGAGAAAAAAAAAAAAAAAGTTAGCATTTCTTTGCCGACAATGATGCCTTTTTCCAAAGAAAAGCTGTTATTGGAAAATCAAAACAATAACGGCAGTATTTTTGCGGCTTATATG
>JACQZH010000078.1 GCA_016213925.1 Candidatus Omnitrophota bacterium
AATATCCAAATCTTCTTTCAGGTTCTTTCTAAACGACTTGCTAAAATCAACAGATTCGTATTTCTGCACTTTGTCCTGTTCAACTAGTTCCATAATCCTGTCTATGTCATCATTTTCTAAGGCTTCATAGATTTTTTCACTGTGTTTTTTGCTAATATAAATTGTGCCTTTATCAAGCATCTTAATGAAAGCTTCGTAAGAATGTATAAACCTATCGAGAGTCATCTTAAAAGCATAAAAACTGCTTTCCAGGCGTTTTACAAGCAGTATCCGCATAAAACGCCCGAGATTACGCTGGCCGGTTATTTCCTGCGGATCGGGATTCTCCAAATACAATAGCGGCATATAGCGGGTGTATTTAAAATTCTTAATAAGCTCAATAGTACGCATGAAGATTTTGTCAAGCTGCGCGTCAAATTGATAATAGACGCGCCTTGGTTCAGCCACTTCCGGAAATTTCAGCCTCTGCTGTTGGAAATCTTTCTTGAAATATTTCAAAACTTCAGTCCTAGTCCGCCTCACCATAAGGTACTTAAGGATATTTTCGCGGATAGTCAAAGAATTCTCTTTTACTATCTTGAGATAATTTTTAATTTCCTTGCGGTCAACGGATTTTAGCTTATTCTGTAAACCAGAGAAAAATTTATCCAGATCGCGGACATTAGGAATAGTGCTATTGTGACCTTTCTGGAAAAGTTTTATCTGGCTCAAGATATCAAAAGGCGTATTATTCAAAGGTGTAGCAGACACTAAGATTACCCGCTTACCCCAGCAAACTTGCTTAAGCAACTCATAAGTCTGGTTGGTTTCATTCCTAAAGCGATGAGCTTCATCAATAAAAATATTCCGGTATTTCTCAACTCCATTTTCAATAAGCTTGTCTAGTTTACCTAAAGATTCCACTTCAAAACCCCGGACGCCAAAATCCCTGAACGTATCATGCCAGTAATCCATAAGCACCGGCGGGCAAATAACCAAAGTATATCCCTCTAACTGCTGAGCAAGCAGAGCGGAAATGTAAGTTTTACCCAAACCAACAACATCAGCCAGGAACACTCCTCCATAATCGCCCAGCTTGGTCAAAGCATCTTTAACCGCCTCATCCTGATATTCTAAATCCATGAATCCTTCAGGGAGAAAACGTTTATCCTTATAGATAGAATCCATGTCTTCATTAATCTTCTCTTTGAAATATTCATAGAGAAATTTTAGATATAATTCGTAAGGCGTGATAGTATCATTAAGCCAGGTTTTTTCATTAATGGTTTCAACATACTTTTCAGAGATATCAACTCCATCTTTCCAAAGCTCTTCAAATTTTTCCAAGGCGTATTTGACGTCACGGCTATCTTTAAGCTCTACGTTAAACTCCAAGTTATCATGGAGCCCTGAATAAGAAAAATTACTTGAGCCGGTAATCACCCTGCCATAATCTTCACTTTTGTTAGTATCCTTACGGATTATATAAACCTTGGCGTGGATATCTCCGGAAGGATAGGCGCGAATCTGGAGTTTACCGGAGTTGATGAATTCAATAAACTTCTGAACGCCAAGCTCAACATCGACATTGTCCTCGGATTCTTCCATCTCATGGGCAACTTCCAAAGAAAAAGCATCCGTGGTTTCCTTATGGGAGAATTTGATTGCAATCTGCTCTTCTTTTGCTCGCGTTAAAAGATCATGCGTCTGTCTATCAGCGTTAATGCCTACTAGAATACGAATTTTCTCAACCTTCTCCAGCGATTTATACAAATGGAAGAAACCGCTGGTACGGAAATAACCGGCTAAGACATCAAAAAATTGAGTATTATTCTCTAAAGTTACTTTAAACCGCTGAAGAAGAGTAGAATCTTTTTCATTGGTAAAGAATGTTAGATCTGTATGCATAATATTCTCTTCCATAAACAAAAAACCTCCGCCATTTCTAGCGAAGGTTTTGATTATTTTTACGTGGCAGTTCCCCCTTCAAACGATACCAACTTGATTGTTACTATTATTTTAACGCTCAAAAAAGCAAAGTCAATCATTTTCTTCCTCAACCTCTATCTTCCCTCAACTTCTATCTTTAATTTAATTCCCCTAATGCTTGTCAATGGCTAAACTACTCTGTCCTGCCGGCGACCAGGAAGGCGACCAATCAGCCCAATCGGAAGAAGCTGAAATCCTTCTCTGATTAGAGCCATCTGAGTCAATAACATATATTTGGGAATTCCCCGCTTGTTCACGCGAATCAAAAATTATCTTTTTACCGTCTGAAGACCAGCTAGGATTGGCGTCAAAAGACGGGCTGTAAGTTAATCTTAGTTCATTGGAGCCATCGGAGTTGATGGCATATATGTCATCATCATTTTCCGTCTGTCTATTTTTATCTGAATTAAAAACAATCCTTGTCCCATCCTGTGACCAATCAGGGCCCAAAAGAAAAGTCCCGGAATCGTGGGGGGTTTGGGTGATCAGCTTTAATTTAGCACCCTGGGGATTCATCGTATAAAGGCCGCAGCAACGGAAAAATTTTCTAGTTGATACAAATGCGATTTTCTGCCCGTCAGCAGACCAAGACGGTTCGCCATCATAATCCTTTTCCTTTGTAATACGTTTGATATTTGAGCCGTCCGCATCCATAACATATATCTCACTGTTGCCATCTCTATCCGAAATAAAAACAATTTTACTGCCGTCCGGTGACCATGAGGGAGTATTATCTTCCCCGGGGTAAACAGTCAATCTTTTTACATTAGAGCCGTCCGCATCCATGGCATAGATTTCCGGATTGCCATCCCTGCCTGATACAAAAACTATCTTTCCCCCATCAGGCGACCACTGCGGAGAAAGGTCGCTTTCCTCATCATCAGTCAATCTCTTTACCCCTGAACCATCGGAATTCATCACGTATATTTCGCTATTTCCATCCCTATTGGAAACAAATACTATTTGTCCGTCCTGTTGCGGTTGTTCCTGTGCAACGGATATTGCGGTAATAAAAAAAACTGCAACAAAAAATACCACCCCTGTTAAATTATTTGGTTTCATATTTTACGCCCTTTTTGATATTATCCCAAAATTTGCCTGCCTGACAGGCAGACAGGCCTGCCTGTCAACAGATAGGTAGACGATCGACCCTGCTGGACGGATTTTTCCTATTACAAAATCCGGATTTATCAATCTTTTTCCGGAGCAAACGCGCCCATATATACGCCTTCATCCCCGGTATTTAAACAAGGTGAGTCATTACTCAAACGATAATCTCCTTTTTCAAAATTAACAAATTCCGGATCCACAGCAAGGTTGCTTTCATTAACTTGCATATCCTCTGCCCAAACCCATTCTTCATTCGGGTCAAAAGTCATCATTTCTCCCATTTGATGTTCCTTTTTTACATCCCAAAGATAATTCCACTCCCCCCCCCTAATTTTAAGTGTAGTCAAAAATCCTTCTTCGTTTTTAGGGCTGACTTTATTCTCAAAAGCGTTGTTATTATAAACATAAAAATCCCCAATTCCATTTTTGCCTAACCATATGCCTACATCATTGTATGCAACAATATTATTATATATCTGTAACGGATAAGCAGAATAAGAAAATATACCGCACCCATGCACCCAATACCGGGTTAAAGCATCCACAAGAACAATATCCGGCGCGGTATTATTTACAATAGTATTATTAGCCAGAATAGATGTTTTATTCCCTGAGGTATTTAGGAGCGAAATACCCCCTCTAACAGCCCACTCTGCAGGGTCTAGTATTCCGCTGACATCAGCATAAAACGGTGAAGGCTCCTCATCAAAACCATTATTAGCAATCAGGTTACCAATGATATCCGCCTTTTCAAATCCGCTCAACATAACACCAAAGCGGCTGTTATTGGTAAGCGTTGAGTTCCTGATATCAACCGATTTAGAACCCACTCCGTAAACTCCTGCTACAGCGCGTAAAATAGCGGTATCTTCAATAGTTACGCTCGAATAAGAAACAACCACGCCAAATGCTGTTGGTTTTTCCATAGACTGCCCCGGTTTGCCGCCCATAATACTTACCGACTTTAAGACAATATTTTTCACATTGGATAAAATAACAGGAGCTTCGATTAAAACCTTATCTTGCCCTTGTCCTAAAATTATAATTTCGTCCCGCCAAGCCTTAAAAGGAGGATATATTCCTTCTTTAAGCAATATGGTATCCTTGGGCCTGGAATTAAAAACTGCGCCTTCCACTGTTTTAAAATCTCCTGAACCGTCCGGTGATACGGTTATAGTCATGGGCTCAAGCCGAGGTTCAGGCTGGCGATAATAGATACCTCTGCCGGTAAGTTCCCAGTCCTCAAAAGCAGATATCTGTAATTTTCCCGCAACTTCGCAAGTAAGTATTTCTTTACCTCTCAATAAAGTTAATTGGAATTTTTTTACCGGCGGTTTCGACTTCCTTTCACTAAAAAGCGGCATTAAATCCAATACGCGGACTACCTTCTTATTATCTATTTTCTGTATAATATCGCCTTCTTTTAATCCAGCTTTATCCGCACAAAAATCTTTCCATACCCCGCAGATAACTACACCTTGTGTTTCTAGCGGAAGTTTTAAATCTTCAAGAAGTTCAGGAGTTAGTTTCATAACATCCAACCCGCAATGGTATAAAGGATGTTTAGCCATTGCCGGAGACGCAATCATAAGCAGAATAATCAGGAAGATAAAACACATTGCCCAATTTCTCATAATCCCACTCCGCTCTTTCTAATCCTATTTAATTTTCGAAACTGCTAATCCTTTTTGAATCCGCTTTAAATCACTTACTCTTTTACGTATATCTTCGGCACGTAAATCGTTTTTCCCAACCGCATCTAAAAAAAGCTCAAAGTTTATATACGCAGAATTAGCATATGTTATATCTCTTTGATAAGCCAGATTTTCAAAAATAAGCCCCTGCGTGTAATAGGCTTCCGGCCACCAGGGAGCAAGAGATTGGGCCATTTCGTAATGTTCTATTGCTTTAAAATAATCCTTCTCTTTAAAAGCAGCGTACCCTTGCCGCATCTGATTAACAGCATCTTCCGGAATATTGAGCTCTTCACTTATTTTTCTGGTAATTGATATCACTCTTTTTTTTGCGTCGATCCGTTTTTCAACGCTTGTCGTATCTTTAAGCAAAAACTCTTTATATTTATCTATTTCCTTTATCTGACGGGGATATTTATCTCCCAAAATTTGGGATTCGGCTGTTTTTTTTCCTTTCCACTGTTCCATACCGGTAATTCTCAATAAAACACCTTGTTCAGCATTTAAAAGATACAAGTCAGGATAAGAATACCTTAGTTGCCCGCCGAAACCTTTTATAACCTCTTTAGCCACTCCTTGTTTAAACACATACACCGCGCTGCCGGTTGAAAAAAATAACATTTCAGCTTCCCTATCCGCCGCAAGCGATTCTATTTTTCCGGCAGAGTTAGGCAGAGAAAAAATAAGCCGCGGGACTTCGTTGTTTTTAAGCGAATAAATATTTTTTCCGCTGGCTGCGAATATATTTTCTTTAACAACCGTGGCCGATAATACCGGTTCAGGCATACTTACTAATTGTTTGTACTTATCAGCTTCCAAAATAAAAATACCATTATAGGGATTATTTCCCTGATAAAAATATACCCTGCCACTATCTGCCGTGATTAATCCCATCCCAGGATAAGGCAGGCGGAGCGTCTTGTAAATTTTCCCTTTGTCGTAATATCCGAATTGCTGATTGCTTATAGTAAACACATTCCCTTTCGGGCTTAAAGCAAATGCTTCCAGTTTTGCTTCTTCTTTTTCAAATAAAAATTTCTGGCCGGCAAAATCGAAAATAATTCCTTCGGATTGAAAAAGTATGATTTCATCATTAAAAACATCAAAAGCCTTGTCTAACTTTAAGGAGTGCTCTTGAATAAATTCCCGCGAAAGCAGAGGAACGGCAACTATCCCCTCACTGATAAGCATCTGTTCAGCAGAGATGTTTTCCTGAGCGCTCAAAAGATAAGTCATAGTTAGCAAAATACTCACGGCTGTCACAACGCATAGCAAACATCTCACTATTTTGTCCATATATTCCAAATCCTTCCATATTGGCCGATTTCATCCAGCCTTTCTTTATGGCTCACTATCGCTTCAAAAGGCGACACTCTATAGGTAGAAATATTTCCCGGCTGCATTTTTAACGCTAACTCACCGCCAACATTTTTAAAAATTTTTCCTTCTAATTGAATGCTTCCAAGTTTATTCATTGCTATGTCTTGCGCCAGCATAGATAAACCTTCTTTATAATTTCCTTCAGCCATTTTCCATCCGGCTTCTGCTCCCGGCGTAAGAATAACTGCTGTGGCCACTACCTTGGCAACCTTTTCATTATTAAACTCTGCCAAAGCAAGTTGTATCGGATGATCCTGCCGCCACTTAATTCTTTCAATCTGCTCTTCGGTAAAATCAGGCGGTGGTTTAATAGCCACCGGCTCTGATGTCTCATCCCAAACCGGTATATGCGCTGTATCGCTTTCGATTAAGACCGATTGGGTATTCTCTTCAAAATTTAGTTTTTTATCTAAAACCTCTATAGAAACCCCTTCACAAGGAGCGACCGTAAACTTCTCCATTTTTTTAGATAAGAGCAGCATGTTCATTTCTATTTCTTTAAGCAGCGTGTTCAACATAAGATGGGATTGGATCTGCGGTAATTGTCTTGAAAGATAAAGAGTTTTCGCATCCTTCCAAGCGGGGTTTATATCTACAGACGGCATTGACGGAAAATCAGGGACATTTGGCGGCGCAGAATTTCCCCAACTGTCAAACACAGATTGAAACATGCTCATCATACTCATTAGCGCCATAGTATCGGATAAACTATTATCCACCCCGGCATTGCTTGCAGAGCCTCCGCCTTGATGTGATTGCTGATGCGAAAGCATATCCGAATAACTGTTAGTATGCGCGCCGCATTGAGCGCAAAAATAAGACTGGGTTTCTTGCCCAATTTGAGCCAGGCTTTCTTTTGGGATGAAACTAAAGAAACTGCCTATACAGAACCAAAGCGCTAAAACCTGTATTAGCACATTTCTTTTAATCAACTTCATATCCCCCCCTGGACTATATATATTGTATTTTAATTACTATCCGCAAAGAAAGTCAACATTTTTTGCATTTAAATATCATCACACTAGCATTAATTAATTACTTAATTTTACTGCCATTATCAATCGGCTTGTCAATGGTCAAAACAGCCAGTTTTTCCGCGTCAGATGCAGCCAAGATCATCCCCTGGCTCTCAACTCCGCGCAAAACAACCGGAGCAAGATTATCCACAACCACAACCTGCTTATTCAACAGCTCTGCTTTGGAATAATGCAGTTTTATCCCGGCAACTACCTGCTTTTCAATACCTCCGACATCAAGCTTTATAACATAAAGCTTATCCGCGTTAGGATGCTCCTGTACATCTTTTATTGTCGCTACCCTTAATTCTACTTTTTTAAATTCATCTAAACTTATACCACTCTCCATATAATCTCCTTTTTAGCTTACTCTCCGTCATGTGTCATGCTACGTTAATCGCTATCCGTTTCGTCTAAAATATCACATCTTCAGCAAACTTTCAAGACATCCGGTTTAACTCTCCGGCTCTGTTACGCAACCTGCGCATTGCTTGCGGAGTAAACTTTCCGTATAAAACAGGAAATGCCGTATGGCTTAGCAGTAAGGGGTCTGTTTTTTCATTGATTATTCCTTTTTCCATAAAATCAAACCAGTCGCGGCTTTGCGGCACAAGCGAAAAGCTTGCAAGAAAAACTTGCGCCTGCAAAGAAAAAATAAACTCCATATCGTCAATAATATCTTTTTCAGCCTGTCCGGGAAATCCAATTAGCGTATAAACTCCTATTTCACTTTTTGAAAACCCTGCTTTTTTAAGCGTTTTTACGGAAGTTTCAAGGCAATCATTAGTAACCTTCATTTTGCTTTTTTGCTGCAAAAAATCCAGTGTCGATTCAAAAGACAGCCGCAAAGTCTTAAACCCGCTCTCATACATAAGCCCTGCAATTTCATCATCAATATATCTGGCATGCAATCCATTGGGAGTATGAAAACGCAGTTTTAATCTTTTGTGCACAATAGCCCTTAACAGCGGCTTTATAAAATTTTCCGGCTCAAATAACAGCGCGTCATCATAAAAAATAAAATCAGTAGTTTTGAACTTTTGCGCGCAACTCACAATATGATTTAGCATAGATTGAGGCTCTTCCCGAAGGTATTCGGGATATAAACTTGCTGAAGCGCAGTAAGTACAGCGAAAAGGGCACCCATAACTGCCTAAAACAGGTAATGCTTTTTTATTGGCAAGCAGGGAAAAATCAGGAAAACCTATTGCTTTTTCATCAAAATAAATACTCATGCCCAGATATTGACTTATCAGAGAAACAGCCGCTTTCATATCGTTACCGCTAAAAACAGCATCTACCGGAATATTTTCTTTTGCGTGAACCGGCAAAAAGCTAGGGTAAATACCGCCTAAAATGATCGGGCACTCTTTAAAGATTTTGCGCAAAAAATCAACTGTCTGCGCTACTCCCACATACCAGTAAGTCATTCCTGAAGTAAGCAGGATTAAATCAGGATTAATGCTTTTGAAGCTTTTTTCAAGTACCGCAGGCGGAATGCCGTAGCGAAAAAATTTTCTAGGCACCTTCGAAAGTACCGAAGGCTTGATTATCTGCTCTTTAAAAAAATGCCCCGTCCCGAATTGCGCGCTTAGAGATTTGTCTTTTTGTTTACTAATCGCCTCCGGATTAGTAAATCTTGAAGTACAATCAATAAAATTTAACTCTATATTAGAAGTCCTTCCAAGGACTGATGCCAAGCGAAGAAGGCCATAAGGAAACATCCACAGGTCGTATGCGGTAAAATCGCAAATCCAGGGATTAATAAGCAGTATAGTTTTTTTCATTAAGGCAGTTCTTGATAATTTAAAACTTTAATCCGGCCGGTAGTATTCTCAATAACGAGAGTATTAAATTTTCCCGCAGAATCCCTAATAAATACTGAACCTTTGCCGCCGCTTAAGTTCCCTGTCGGCTGAAAAATCACCTCATCAGAGCTAAAAGTAGTATGGTCAATAACAATTCCATCCTTTAACCGATGCACAATATCTATAGCATTATTAGTTAAATCCTCACGAACAACATACGTACTATTAGCAACATCAAAAAAAACTTTATAATTTTTTAGATTAGTTATTGCTAAGCTGCGCGCCTGATTAAACGTTGCGACAATTTCTTGAGCCGCTATTGTTAACGCGGCAGAAGATTTAAAATTAAAAAAATACGCGGTGGAAAAAGCGATAATTACAGCAATAATACCCAAAACCACAATAAGTTCAATTAAGCTGAACGCTTTTCTTTTATTCATAATGGTAAGAGTATAACACAGAAATAATCGGTATGCAAAAAACTTGGCAACGTAAATTTTTATTCGCTTTTTAAAATTCACCTCACAAGTTCACTAAATTGTGAGCTCATAAAAAAAAGTCGATAAAGGTATTTAACCTTTCGGCAACCCAGCCACCATTGCGCTCTTCACCCGCCACAACCATCTTCAAACATTCGCATTACTGCCTTCCCAGCAGGGTGCCGGGAACTCTTTTTGTCTGGTTGCGGAACTTAAAAACGCGTTAGGCCTGTGGCATTGCCCCGAAAATCCTTGCCCTTGCTAACTGACTATCGGGGGCACCTCATCAGTGCCGTCCTCGCCTTTCGATCCCTCAAAGGTCACCTAACTTGCCTTTTCAACGGGATCCCGAAGTGTCTCCACCTGAGAAACACTATTCGGGACAAGTTTGCCTTTATCGACTCTATAATGATTATATCATACTATTCTGATTTATTCAATGCTTTTCAAAAGTATTTTTAAACGAAGTTGTATTACTTCTTTTTTGCAAACAACCTAAAATTAGGAAGAAATTGCCCTGCATGACTAGCCATTTAAAAGCAGCTGATTATATATCAAGAAACCATTATTAATACGAATATTCATCCTCAAATATCTTTTTAAAATCAAAAATATCCTTGAAATCTTCCAAGCTGTCCGAATCAGTCTTGCCAAGAATACTGCTATTTATCATATTGAATACAATATTTCCAAAATCCTCTGTTTTTTTTACTCCCCAATGTTCCAATACAGTCCGCGCCAAACGGCCGTATTCTTCCAGAGCATATTCTTTAATACCATTGCAAAGTTCTTGGCCGCTTACATGGCCCTTTCGTTTCAGCTTCTCCATCGTATAATTTAATGCCGCTAAAACAAAAGTATAGACATCGATCTTATATCTAGTGTCATTCTGGCAGATTGAATTTAACATCCCGATCAGATCTTCTTTTGACTTCATTTAAATCACCATTTCTTTTAATTTATCGATATATCCATACGCGGTCAAGTCAAACTGCAAAGGCGTAATTGAGACATAACCTTTTTCAATAGCCTTAATATCAGAATCTTCAGGCTTCTTAAACCATCTAGCCCGGCCTGTAAGCCAATAATAAGCTCGTCCACGCGGGTCTTTTCTTATAACAAACTTTTCTTTATACATCGACCTTGCTTGCCTGGTTATCATTACCCCCTTTATCTTATTTTTAGGCAAGCCGGGAATATTTACATTCAAAAGGATCCCATCCGCAAGACCAAATTTATACACTTTTTTTGCTAATCCGGCAATATACTTTGCTGCAAATCTGAAATCATGGTTTTTATAAGTTGTTAGAGAAACCGCGATTGAGGGAATCCCTAGGATCGCTCCTTCAGTCGCAGCAGAAACCGTGCCGGAATACATAACATCTGAACCAAGATTAGGGCCATGGTTGATCCCGGAAATCACCATGTCCGGCCGTTTTTTTAGGATACTACGCACTGCTATTTTCACGCAATCAGCTGGTGTACCGCTTACAGCATACCCCAGGAAATCATTGCTTTTGAAAATTTTTTTTATATGCAATGGCCGGCTTAAGGTTATCGCATGCCCAATGGCACTTTGCTCTGCTTCCGGAGCGCAAACCGTAATTTTAAATTCTTTTCCTAAAACTTCGTAAAGCTTATATAGCCCGTCGGAATTGATCCCGTCATCATTTGTTAACAAGATATGCATTAAATAAACTCCCGGTACTTAACACGTTGCGCAAATTTATCGCGGCACTGCTTACACAGAATCAAATCATAGCAGATATATACCTCTTCTTCAAGTTTTTTAGCATCCAGTTCTTTAACCCGTTCTATAATTTCTTTCATTGCGTTTTTAGCATTCTCATTAACATCCCCTTCATCCAATTCAACCTTCGGATCAGAAAATAATTCGATGCGCAAACAATACTTCTGTCTTTTTTTTATTTTTTCACCGCAGCTATCGCAGTTAATATTTTTCATAAGCCGCCTGTTTAAAAATTTTACTTACCGGACAAATATGACATAAGGGTTTTTTTCTGCATATACTCTTTCCCAATGCTACAATCAACGCATGGTATTCATTAAATAAAGCAGGCTTATTTTTTATGTTTGCCGTAATTTTAGCCTGAATCAGCGCATAACTATCTTTAGCTCCAATCAGCCCGTGCCTGGAAAATATCCTTCTTGTATACGCATCAACCACAAAAACAGGACGTTGCCCCGCATACAGCAAAATACAATCAACCGTTTCCTCTCCAAACCCATAAAGCGAAAGCAATTGTTCCCGCAAAAAATCTGTTTCGCTCTTAAACATTCGCGAAAGCGATAATTCATATTCGTTTTTCAGAAAAATAATAAGATTTTTAAGCCGTTTGGCTTTAAGATTGTAATAACCTGAAGACCGTATCAGTAAAGCCAGATCAGTATCATCTATGCTTAAAAGTCTTCTTAAAGAAAGCAATTTATTCTTCTTTAAATTGCTTATTGCGTTTTCCGCATTTCTCCAAGACGTATTTTGAGTTAATACTGCGCCCACGATTATCTCGAGCTTAGTTTTCGCCGGCCACCATTTTTGCGGCCCATAGTAACAATACAGTTCATTATAAATCTTTTCAAATATATTCAACACACTTCCTCAAGAGAGTATTCTAATTTTTAATCAGCCGCTTAGTATTTTTTAACTATTTGCGCCTTAAATAACCAGCACTAAACGCTAAATTACCCCGGACGCAATCATGCATATTAAAAAATTTTTATTCAAGGAAGGAGAAAAATATCACATTATGCTTTTCGTGAAAAAGCCATAGGCTTAAAAATCCACCCATTTATTCTGTCCGCAGACACTCAGAGATAACTTCTTTTTTATTGCGTATAGCCTTCCGATACTATTTTACTTCATCGATAAAATTCAGTAAGCGAAACGGCCAAAAATCAACGAATTGCAATGAGGACAACGCCCTTCCTTAAGGCGAACATCACTTTCATCATATTCGTTTCTTTTTATGAGCATTTTTTTGCATTGTTGGCAATAGGTATGCCCTGCAATATGTCCGGGGACATTACCCACATAAACATAAATAAGGCCCTCTTTCAAAGCCATGGTTCGAAAATTTTCCAATACCGAAACTGCCGTAGGCGCTACATCTTTCATTTCCCCATAAGGAAAAAACCTCATCACGTGCCAGGGAGTATCTTTTCCAAGTTCGGCAAAAATCCATACAGCTATCTCGCGGGCCTCTTTTTCATTTGAATTAAAACCTGGAATTATTGTCGTAACTATCTCAACATGCATAGCGTATCTGCGTTTTGCATCACTGCCGTTACTGAAAATCACATTAATATCCGTAATATCCGCAAGGCGCGTGTAACTTTCCATAAACGCCCCCTTAACATCAATGCAGCAACCGTCTAAGTAAGGCGCGATCATATCAAACGCCTCGGGCGTCATATAACCGTTAGTAAAATAACATGTGGACAATCCTTCTTTTTTTGCCAATTTAAAAACATCCAGCGTGTATTCAAACCACATTGTCGGTTCATTAAACGTAAACGCTATTCCTTTACATCCGTTCTTTTTAGCTTTTGAAACAACTAGTTCAGGGCTCATATAAGCCACCTTGCCCAGAGTCTTTTTTACGTCACAATGGGAAAATTCCCAGGAATGGCATCCCCGGCAACGA
>JACQZH010000032.1 GCA_016213925.1 Candidatus Omnitrophota bacterium
GTCTTTTTCCGCGATGCCTTTTCTTTCGTAGCCGTCTATCAGGCTTTGCGTTTGTTCCATTAAGAATTTGAATTCCGCGTCAATGTCTTCGGATTCAGAAACCTTGGTTTCTTTGGTCTTGCCTGATTGTTGGTCTATGTATTTACTGGGGAATGCGAAAACTGGAGGTATATCTATAAGAATTATCGCAGAGCAGAGTATCAGCGATATGATTTTAAAGAAGATGCTTTTTCTGCTTTTCAACAAAACCCACCCCCGGATTGTTTTAAGCATCCATGGCGTTACTTTTTCCTTAACTGCTTGAAAAATCAGCATATTAAAGTATACCATTTAAAGGGGAATTCGCGCTAATAAATTTAAAAACCCGCCGGAGTAAAAATTACTTCGGAAAAGAAAAAAAAATGATATAATTGTTTTTATGGATAACCCCTTATTTATAGGTATTGATATCGGCGCTACAAAAATAGCCGCCGGACTGGTAACTGCGCAGGGAGAAATTATATCCCGCAAAAAAACCACTACTCCGAGTAAAACAAACTCCAAAGAAATAATTGATGCTATTTGCAGCTTGATCAGTGACATTATGCAGGAAACCCGCATACCAGTTAAAAACCTTAAAGGAATCGGTATCGGCGTACCAGGAATAGTTGATAAAAAAACCGGCCAGATAAAAATTACGGTAAATACCGGCTTATCTAACGCAAACATCGCGCGAATATTGAAAAAAAAATATGCCTGCCTTGTTATTATAGACAACGACGTTAATTTGGGAATCGTAGGAGAAAAATGGTTAGGCGCTGCCCGCCAGGCGAAAAATGTGATCGGAATATTTCTCGGCACAGGAATCGGAGGAGGCATTATTGTAGATAATCAGCTTTTAACCGGCTCTACTGGAGCTGCGGCAGAAATAGGGCATATGATAATCCAGCTTCAAGGCCCGCGCTGCAGCTGCGGTAATTTCGGCTGTCTTGAAGCCTTAGCCAGCCGCTGGGCACTTGAACGCGATATCCGGCAGGCAGTAAAAAACGAAAAAAAAACCATCATTAGCAAACTCACAAATAACAACCTTTCCCTGATAAAAAGCAAGGTTATCCAACAGGCCCTTAAAAAAAACGACCCGCTAACAGTTTCACTGATTGATACGCTCTCTTCCAATCTGGCATACGCCTGTATCAGCCTGCGCCATATTTTTGACCCGGAACTCTTCGTTTTTGGAGGAGGGCTTATAGAAGCATGCGGAAGTTTTATCCTTCCAAAAGTAACAAAACTAATACAAAATGACCCGTTCTTCATGAAACTATCAAAGTGTAAAGTTACCTGTTCTCTTCTTGGAGATGACGCTGTTATTCTCGGCGCCGTAGCCAGAATCAACGGAACCAACATATTCACAGAAGATTACGCGCAAAAACATCCGCATATCAACCTTGTTAACACTGGCCAAGTAGAAATTAACGGGGAAATTTATGACAAAGATTTATATATACGCGCAAACGGAAAGATAAAAAAAAGGTGCGGCAAATCCCTTGAATCTTCGAAAGAAATCACCGCCGAGGAAATGGATAAGCTTTGCAAAAAAAACCCTGAAATCATTATAATCGCAAGCAATAAAAAGATACCCGAACAAAAACTCCCTGTATCTAAAAAACCAAACATAAAAATCGAGGTTATGCCGCTTAAAAAAGCATTTGCCTTTTATAACCAGACTCGCCTGCGAAAAGCAATCTTAATCGAGTTAGGCAAATAATTCATTCCTGGAAACAATTAACAGTTTTTATCAATTTAGCCCAGCAATTCTTCAGCTGTATTTTTTTCCAATAAAGCGCAAATGTCTTATATTCCCGGCTGCGTTTATTTATGCATTCATTGCGAAAATAATCAATCACATCAATCAGCTCTTTATTTTTTCCCGCACCCGCTAATACTTCAGGCACTGTCTTATTTATCCAGACATCAAAATCATGAATAGATCCGAGCGCCTTCTGAATATACCGCGCCGATTCGATGAAGACATCCAGCCTATCTGCGTAAAAACAGCCGCACTGTTCTAATAGATAGCGCAGATGTTTTGCCGCGACGCGCATATTATGCAATTGCTCTACGGCATCAGGATTTTGGACAAATTCTTCGAATACCAGCAGTTGATTAACCTTTTCTTCTATCTTCGCTTTGGCATGTCTGTAAAATTTCCGGCTTTTATATTTTTTAAAATCAAACGGCAGGATTTTTATTTCTTTTTCTATTTTTTTTATCGTCAGCGACTTATCGAATTCATCAATCGCCTTAATAACTTGCGGCTGAAATCTGCTGCGTTTATCCGAAAGAATAAGGATAAAAACGTCCATTCCCTGCGAATTTTTAAGTTTTCTTTTTCTGTTTTTAAAATCCTTCAGGAATTCTATCTGCACATCAATGTCCCGCGCCTTACCTAAAACTTCAGAAAATATTCCTATATCTTTCTTCCATTTTTTTAATAATTGACCGGGCATTACATCTTGAAAAAGTTCAAAAGAAGCGGCCAGCTTTCGCAAAGCAACACGCAGCTGATGAATACATTCCGGATCTTTGTTCTTTTTTACTCCCTGCTCTTCACGGAGAATTACTTTTACTGATGCTCGAAAAGTCTTTTTTATGAATTTGCGGTAGTTAATATGCTTCATAAACAATGATGTTTGATAAGGAATTCCTGGGCATTGAATTTTTCACCGTCTTTTTTATTCTTTATATAACTTGCGTCAGGAAGCAAATTCCATGCCTTAAGGTTATCTTTCCAGCAAGTATCCATAACAAATTTAAGATATTCCTTCAATTCATCCTTATATATTTCAAAAAGCAGTTCAATGCGATGGTCTAGATTGCGCCTCATCCAGTCAGCAGAAGAAAGGAATACGCGCAACATCCCGTTATTATTAAACAAATAAATGCGCGAGTGTTCCAGGAACCGGCCGACAATACTTCTTACCTCGATATTCTCGCTAATCTGCGCAACACCTGGCAATAAACAGCATATCCCACGCACAATAAGTTTTATTTTTACGCCTGCCGAAGATGCTTCATAAAGCTTTTCGATTATCCGTGGATCTTCCAGCGAGTTCATCTTAGCAAAGATAAACCCATTCTTATATTTTTTTTGATACGCAATTTCCTGATCAATTAATTCGCAAAAATACTGCCGTAAATCATAAGGAGAAGCAATAATTCTTTTCCAGCGGGAAGGAACAGAATACCCTGTAATCATATTAAACACATCAGAAATATCTTTGGCAAAATCATCGTTAACCGTAAAATAACCCAAGTCCGTATATATTTTAGAAGTAGTTTCATTATAGTTCCCGGTCGAAAGGTGCACATAGCGGCGGATCTTACCCTCTTGCTTGCGGACAACCAGTGTTATTTTGGAATGAATCTTCATCCCGGCAATTCCGTACATAACATGGCATCCGGCCTCTTCAAGCTCCTTAACCCAATTAATATTGCGTTCTTCATCAAAACGCGCCTTGATTTCTACTACAACCGTTACCTGCTTCTTGCGCTTCGCCGCTTCCTTCAACGCCTGCACAATAGCTGAACCTTCATTAGTTCTGTATAAAGTCATTTTAATTGCCAAGACATTATCGTCATTTGCCGCAGAGCGGATCAAATCCACTGTCGGGTCAAAAGACTGATAAGGCATATGAAGCAGTAAATCTTCTTCGCTGATTTTTTCAAAAATATTTTCATATTCCCTTTTCCCCGGAACAAAACTCTGAAAAGTAAGTTCAGTCCTTGGCACTTTTTTAATTAAATCAAATAAATATGTCAAGTCCATATTCGCTTCTATCTGCGCCACTTCCTGCTGCGGGTAGCCCAATCCCGTTGAAAGCATCTCCAGCAATATACTGCTGCAGTTTTTTTCCGCTTCCATATAAATTACATTAGCACGGGATCTTTTTTTGACTTCCGATTCGATCGCGCGCAAAAGATTCGGCGCGTATTCCTCATCCACTAAAATTTCACTGTCCCTGACAATCCTGAACAAACTACTTTCGCAGAGCTTATACCCCCTAAAGAAATTTTCCAGATTCATGCGTAATATCTCTTCAACCAGGATAAAATTAAACTCATCTTTTTCTGACGGCAGTTCAACGGCCCGGGAAATTCCCTCCGGCACGGGTATTATCGCCAAGTTCTGGCTGGAATACCTGCTTAACAATACGGCAAAAGCGATCGTCTTTGAAGGCAGAACCGGAAAAGGCCGGCCCTGGTCAACCGCAATCGGAGTAACAATCGGGAATAGTTCCGTATCAAAATATTTTTTTACAAAGCGCTTTTGTTCAGCGCTAAGCTGTTCCGCTTTTTTTTCAACAATTTTATTTTTCTCCAGTTCCGCTTTGATTTTTTCATGATAAAGCGAGTAAAGCCTCTTATTCAATAAGCCTATTTTTGCCTTTACCAGCGGAAACAAATCCTGCGGCAAATACCCGAAACTGTCTTTAGCGTTATATCCTCCGGCGATTAAGTTTTTCAGCCCGGAAAACCTGACCATCAAAAACTCATCCAGGTTATTCATGAAAATCGCAATAAATTTTAAACGTTCAAGCAACGGATTTTCAGTATCCGCAGCTTCTTCCAAAACCCGGCCGTTAAACTCAAGCCAGCTCAAGTCGCGCGCTATGAATTTATTCTGTTCGGAAACTGCTTCACTGTTCATTTATGCCATCACTCTCTTATTATAATATTTATTTTGGACCCGGTAATTTCTTCAAAAAATTCTTTCTCTTCCAGTACCCCAACTTTTTCCAGCAAAAATTTTTCCCGAGTATTTATAATTAATCCGATATCCTGCTTGCGGCCTATCTGAACTTTTAGTTTGTTTACCTTTTGCCGGTGAGAAGAATCCAAAGCATTGGCTATACGCAATAAAGCGCTCAATTTTTGCACCAATATCTGCTTTCCCGAAGAAAGCGAATTATAAAAGATATGCGTTTTACGAGGAGTGGTTTTACGATGATATCGGGCGATACAAGCAATAACTCTCATCTCCTCTTCCGTAAGCCGGAATAGATTCAAGCAATTAATCACATATTCGGAATGTTTATGATGCGAACGGTTATGTATAAAACCGCCAATATCATGCAGGTACGCGGCCAGGATCAAATATAATAAATCACCATCGTTAACCCCGAGAATTTCCTTAAGGCCATTGAACAGGCAAACCGATAAATCAACCACATGCTGGGCATGAATAAAATCCACATTATACTTATGGCAAAGGAACCGGGCAATAGAACTAAGCTGATTGGTTTTATTATATTTCTTGTCAAGTTTAAATCCAAGCAGTATATTTGCCAAAACCGCCTCTGCCAAAGAAATTCCAAGGACATAAATAGATTTATTCTTTACTAAAGAAGAAAAACCATTCAAAATCATTATATAGGCAAAAACCGTATCCGCAATTTCCGGAGAAACCTTGCAGATACGCGCTATTTCTTCACTGCTTTTATCGGAAAGCTCCGAGATAACCGTTTGTATATCTTCAAGCTTAACTTGAGAAAAATGCGAATCAGTACTGTTTTTAGCTAAAAGATGCGCAAGGTTGGCAAAATAGCTCTCATCTAGGATTATGACGTCATCAATATGTTCCGTAGGAAAAATACGCTTAAGATACGCAAATTCATTTTCAATATATTCTTTTATCGCCTGCTGCGACTCTTCAATACTGCCGTCTAGCTTGCTGAAAATCTGCCTTATCCTGAACGTTCCTATCGGCAGACCAATGTTCAAAAGCGTAAAGCCTTTTTCCATTATAGAAATATCCAAACTTCCGGCGCCTAGTTCAGCAATCAACACGTTCTTGGTATGAATCGGATATTTATTCTCCAGGGCATAGGACAAATACGCGTCAATATAATAGACAATGTCCCCCACAGCAAGCACTTCTATAGGAAACCCTGTTTTTCGTGAAATCGTATCAACGAATATTTCCCTGTTACGCGCCTCACGCACAGCAGTTGTCGCGATAATTTTAACATTCGAAACTTCATATTCCTTCATTACGTTTTTATATTTATCTATGATCGAGATAATCTGTTTTACCGAAGCCTGAGAAATCCCTCCTTTATAAAAAGTATCCTGCCCGATAGGCACAATATTTTTCAAAAACTCCAGCACCACCATTTTTTCGTCATGGACTTCTCCAATTATCAGCTTTATTGAACTTGAACCTATGTCAATAACTCCAGTACGCATACCAACCGCCTTTAATCATGATAGTTACAAACACTCCTGATTTCATCTTAAGAATTATCTTAGTCAATTTTCTCTGAAAGGATGGCAAAAAGATGAAAAAATATTTGGACTTTAACCAGTTTATAAAAAAGTTTGCGATTAGTTATATATTTATCCTCTAGAAGTGTTATTAGTATACTCTCTTGAAATAATTTTTTCAAGAATTTTTGAATTCAATATTTCTTATTTAAGGCTATTCTCTGCAAATTATTTATCTTTAATGAGTAATATTCACGGGAAATACAAAACTAAGAATACTTACAAACCGCGGAATATTTCCGGTTTAAGCGGGATATTATCTTTTACCGCCTGATCAAACATGTTCAGTAAATATTCCTTATCTTGCGGAAATCTGCCTTGTAATGAAAGATAGTTAGAAGCATGGTCGCAGCGGAATATTGTTCCTTTAAGTTCCAGCCCGGCAATTATATCATGCGCCTGCCGCAGCAGTTCCCTGCAATTAAGCGCTTTAAACCTGCCCTGCCTTGCTTCTTTAGATAACTGTGTACCCGGCACCAGCATCAAAGAAAGAAAAGAAAGATAGCGCGGCTGCATTTTATTAAGTATTTTTGCCGTATCATTCACATGCTGTTCTGATTTAGCTTTGCCGCCTAATCCCAGCAAAACGATAACAGACGATTTTATTCCGGCATTTTCTAGGCGGTTAACAGCTTTGGCCATTTCTTCCGCAGATGATCTCTTACAACAATCGTCAAGGATTTCTTGATTACCGCTTTCAAGGCCTATATACATAAGGCGCAATTTATTTTCCGAAAGCTGTGCCAGTTCCTGGTCTGTTTTTTTAGTAATATTACAGCCATTGGCATAACTGCTTACACGGGTAAGCATCGGGAATGCCTCTTTTAAAATATTCAATACCGGAATAAGCTTTTGATTTGAAAGAACCAGCGCATCTCCATCTAAAAGGAATACTCTTCTTGTTTGCGGGTAAAATTTTGTTGCCTGCCTGATATTTTCCTGAATCTCCTCTATCGGCTTAACCTGAAATGGTTTATTTAGATATGCTCCGCAAAATGTACAAGTATTACTTGAACAACCTAAAGTTACCTGTAATAGAAAACTATCTGCTTCAGAAGGAGGCCTGATCACTGGTTCAACAAGCGCCATATCAGTACGCACCTTTAATAAAAAAAATTGCACGCGTTACTATACGGCTATCCTGCTTAACCTTTGTCAAGACGCAAAAAGACATACTTTGATATGCTTTGGTGTTCAGAATCGCTGATATTAACAAACTCCACGCCTAATTCAAAATTTACCTGTTCATCCCAGGATACTTTTACTGGGGTGCTCCAAACCACGCGCCCTTTTATCCGGCAGCTTGTCATATCCGGCAAATTCAAGGATAAGGATAAAAACGTACCATTAGCTATTTCTCTGCTGGAAAAAATAGCTATACCTCCAACGCTGATATTTTTAGTATTTACATTCTTAGCTTTTTCTTCACTCGAAATAACAGAATAACTTACGTTGGCATTTACGCGGGGATATAAGCGCCGATCTATCTTAAATTGGTTTGATTCTTTAATATCCATATTAAATATTTTACTTCCCTGTGGTTAATTTGTCAAAAGTATTCTTGTTTTTAAAAAAATTTAATTATCTGCACCAGGCCAAAAAACGTTAAATTCCACGCATCATCAAACACATATTGATCGCTATTATTCGTCTAATTCCTCTTCGGCGTCGGAAGCTCCGTCATGGTCGTTTTCATCACTATTATCATAGTCGTTATAATCAGTCACATAACGGTGTTCAAAACGCTTCTCGTTGTGATCTTCATTGTACACTTCCGGATATTCTACCAACGGTTTTAACTTAGGCGGATCAAGCTTTACAACTTTCAATTCATGATCGCAATCCAAACAATAAGTCGTATCTCCTAAACTCAACTCGTCTTCAAGTTCAAAAGACTCACCGCATACAGGACACTTAGCTTTTTTACCTTTCTCCACAAATACCCTCCCTGTTATTTTAAAAACATATTTCAACTATTCATATAATATATATTTTTTTTCTTGTCAAGCTGTTTTTAGATATTATTTTAAAAACACGTCGTATTTTACTTTTTAAAAACCTGTCATTGCACCTCTACTTTAATGTTTTGCTTTGTTAATTGACCTTTTATGCTATAATTTTTTCATGGAAGTTAAAATCGAAAAAATTATTTATCCCGGAAAAAGTCTCTGCCGCGATAATGGAAGAGTCATCATTCTTGACGAAGGGCTCCCCGGAGAAACCGCGCAAATAAATATCATCAGCAATAAAAAAAATTATTCCATCGGCCGGATAGAAAAAATAGTCCAGGCATCGCCACAAAGAACAATTCCGCGCTGCGCCCATTACAAAGTATGTTCTCCCTACCAATATATCGAATACCCTGTACAGGTCAAGATAAAGATTGACCAGATAAAAGAGCTCATAACTCATACTTTAAAAATAGACCTGCCGAATTTAACGATACGCCCAAGTGAAAATATATGGGGATACCGCAATAAATTACATTTACACATCCTTCATGAAAAAGATAACTATTATTACGCCTATCATTTACCGGGTGATTCGCAAAAATTTACGCACGTTGATAATTGTTTTCTGGCCAGCGAACAGTCAAACCGTTTAATCGATGCATTCTTAAAACTCATCAAAGAATCTAAAACAGATTTTATCGACGAGATAACCATCAGGGAAAATCAAACTTCAACACAAATGCTGCTTATATGCTACGGCAGTCAAAAACAAAAGCCGCAAGCTTTGTGCCGGATGGTAAAACAATTTCCTTTATCAGGGATTGTTTATATTCACAAAGCTGCGCGCCGCCGTGAACTTATCTGGGGAACCGGCGAAATCGTTGAACATTTAAACGGCAAAACATTTTATTACGGAGGAGAATCTTTCTTTCAGATCAATATACCAGCGCTAAAACTGTTATTGGCAGATTTACGGATATCGATTCCTTTTGAACAGGTAAAGGTTTTAGCGGATTTATATTGCGGCGTAGGCATATTCGGAATAATGTTTTCCAAGATCGTCGAAGAAATCATGCTTGTAGAATCTTCCAAAGAAAACATATTTTTTCTTAAAAAAAACTTAAAGTCAAACCACGTCAATAATGCCACGATATTTCAGGGAAAAACTAATAGCCTGATTTCAGAAATTTTAAAAAAGAATCCTGGCGCTCTTATAATCGACCCGCCGCGAAAAGGCCTTGAAGCGCAAAGCCTTGAAAAGATCATAAAATCTCCGCCTGACTTTATTATCTATATCTCCTGCGACCCGGCAACGCTGATAAGAGACCTTAAAACACTTCTAAAATCATACTCATTGCAAAACCTATTTCTATATGACTTCTTCGCGCACACTCCTCATACCGAAACTATGGCAATTTTAAGAGCGAAATAACCTAACAGCGTATAGCGATTAGCGGACAGCGATTAGATATTTTTAAATTTTTCACTATCCGCCAAACGCTTTCCGCTATTCATGAATTTCATTTGAATTAATCCCTTTAATGTTGTAGTATATGGTTAAATTCCTTATACGGAGGTCCGACAGATGAACGCAAAAAAAGTAGAAAAACTTATCAGAGAACTGCTTATTGAAATTGGAGAAGACCCTGAACGTCCGGAACTAAAAAAAACTCCTCAGCGAGTAACCCAGGCTTACCGCTTCCTAACTCAAGGATATAAACAATCACCCCGAAACACAGTCAATAATGCCATATTCAAAGCAGAATTCAACAATATGGTCATTGTCCGGGATATTGAAATTTACAGCTTATGCGAACATCATATGCTTCCTTTTTTCGGGCGCTGCCATATCGGTTATATTCCCAATGAAAAAGTTCTGGGAGTAAGCAAAATCTGCCGGTTGGTCAATATTTTTTCTCGCCGCCTGCAGATACAAGAACGCCTGACTTCACAACTTGCCCAGGAAATCATGAAATCTACAGATGCTGAAGGAGTAGGCGTTGTTATTGAGTGCCGCCATCTTTGCAAAATGATGCGCGGAGTGGAAAAACAAAATTCGATTATGACTACATCTACCGTGCTGGGATCTTTTCTTGAACAACCGGCAACCAGAGCGGAATTTCTTGCGCTCTTAAACCGAAATATATGAAGCTAAGCCGCGCTCCCTACCGTTTAAAAGAATAAACAGGAACAATAATTTATTCCTTTTTACTGAACTGCTTGCATTGAAGAGCACCCGACAGGAAATGAATCTTTCATTTTGCATTTATATAAATTTTTGAGCGCCTCTTTTTGTTCGGGAGTAATTATTTTTTTGAGTTTTACATACGCGTCAATTAATAACTTTGCGGTTTCTTTCTTTAATTCGTACTTTTTATCAATAAGTTTATTAACCTGCTTTTGATCAATCTCTTCTGCCCATAATTCCGATTCAATATCCAGATCAACTATCTCAATTTCAGCTTTATTCCTAATAATGTCCTTCTTTACGCTGATTTTTAATTCTTTTATCTGTTTTAACTGCTCCTCGCTTAGTCCGGCACATTCACCTTTAGTCACCAGCATATGTGCCTTCTTAAAGAAATCTTCCTCTAAGCCAGCGCCTTGTTTTGCTTTCTTATGGCCGTCAAAAGCAAAAATATCCGTTCTTACTGCGCACATATTAACCACAAAAAAAATCACAGCAAAAAAAACTATTTTTTTCTTCATCTTTCACCTCTAATTAATTGAATAATTTTTCAGTTTTAAAAAGGCAGTTTTGCGTCTTACCCAGGACTTCATACTACAGCCTTCTTTACAGCGGGCAACAGGCCGAAGCATAAATTTCAAAGTAATATCCATCAGCTTCACCTCCTTTATTTTTGATGCTTAGCATGCTAAAAGGTTTCATTTTATATTTTACTATAAAAACCTGTGATTAAGTATAAATAAATAATAAATTACCTCTTCCGGCGCCTCGACAAAAGGCCCGTTGCTTCATAAATAAAGGTTACCCAACGGAGTAATCGTTGCGTCAAAATAGATGTTACCGAAGTTGTAGTTGTTTTTGATGAAATTTCTGTTTAATTTTAAAATTAAATTTACGCTGAAGAACATGAATTTTTTCTA
>JACQZH010000033.1:0-22587 GCA_016213925.1 Candidatus Omnitrophota bacterium
TTTTTATAACCATCCAATAAATAACTTCTTTGATTCAGCGCAAAAGTACCTTAAAAAGTATCTCTAAAAAAAACATTTCAAAGCGTCTCTAACAGCCTGCCTACTTATACAACATGCTTGTTAGCATCCATTTAAGCTTCTTCACTAAAGCACGCCGGATAAAACCGGCAATAGCATACGCTGTTACTAAAAACGGCACCTTGTTTTCTTTTAAATATTCAAATTGTACCTCAGGATCAAGGTGTTTCTGCGAAGCCACTATTTTGTCCCACTGCATATCCGATGTCTTAAACCAGGTAATGGCAGATGAACTATTTGTTCTCCAGAAACGCTCTCGATTATATTGGTTCCATTCGCGCTCAAACTGCATTAAAAATGAACTATTGAATTTTTTCTTATCAAAAGCTTTCATCGTTATCTGTGCTGCCAAACGCCCATTCAAGAGAGCGGGACGACATCCTTCTATAGACCAAGGATTTGCCTGACCTGCGGCATCACCAATTATTAAAACGCGCTCATCAACGAATCGGCCTATACGCCCGACAGGAATAATGCCTGCTTCTTCCCTTATTTTTTCAGCATTATTTATCCAAGCAGCATATGGCTCAAATTTAGATTTTGCTTCAAAATATCCTTTTTTAAGCCCTGCCTCATAAGTTTCAAGTTTTTCCGTAATAATAGAATACCCGAAACTAATCGTTGCCACATCTAGCGGATATGCCCAGCCGCCGCCATTGCCGTAACTGCTATTGGGTGCTAATAGTCTAAATGCTTTCACATCTTCTATTTGACATTTTTTTAAGAGTTCACCATAACTCACACTATAATAACGCGATACCGGGATATGCAGATAGTGAGCAGCCCATTGAGTATAGCCAGAAGCATCTATCAATAATTCCGTTATTACTGAATCTCCATCTTTCAAATTAATCAACAATAACGATTCTGGCGACACGGAAGAAAAATTAACTGCTTTTTGCTTAATTAAAATAAGACCTTTAGATAACGCTCTTTCAAGCAACTCATTACAAGCTTTTTTATAATCAATTGCAACCATTACATTTTTTTTATAATCAAAATAAGCCTGTTCTCCTAAAGCGCTATGAAACACATACCGCGAATAGTTACTAAGGATACTTTTACCTAAACCAAACTCTTCTATTATTTCTGTAAAAACAGCTCTTACGGTTTCATTTACGCCAACATTATCTTTTTCAATAAGAGTTACATTCAGTTTTGAATTTTCACAAAGTGCGGCCGCAGCAGATAACCCCGCCATTCCGCCTCCGATAATAGCCACTTCGGTTTTTCTCATTTATTATTATCTCCCTTGCTCATTTCCAAATACACCTTTCCAGTAACTCCATCAACGGTTATAACCTGACCAGTCTTAATGAGTTTTGTAGCATTAGAAACCGACTTCAGTTACTAATCCAGAAGCCGTAAGAAATAGCGGAGTTAATCCAGGATCAATTGATGGAGCAACTAAGATATGTCCTGATAAAATATCTACATTATTCAACACTGAATCAAGAACATAAGCCGGCCCTGTAAACTGTCCATAACTGCAGCCGATACCGCATAAAACATCTCCTTCTGCCCCTTGATGCGTTGTAACAGGGATAATTTCTTCGTTTCGTAAGAAAAAAACAACAGGATGTAAACCGTGTTTATTTTGGTCATACTGTTTCTTTCTCATTATAACTATAGATTTAATATCAAGCTCTGGCGCTGGAAAATCATCAAAAACACGGCGGACTTCTTCATACTCAAGAAAAAAGATATCATTCGGTTCTAAAAGCATGGATTTACTCTTTAAAATCAATCCCAATTTAAGGAAAATTTTGCGCAGTAAATTAAACTTGGCTACTACACAGTACTTGAGATTTTCCCTCAAAGGAATTCCTGCTCTATAAAATTGCAACAAACGTCTAAAATACCATGCATCAAAAGATGCAGTTTTTGCCTTTATGCGCAAGAGTATCTTGTTTATAATATCATTACAAACGCATTGCTGCTGTTCTAATTTCTCACGGGGATTTTTTGCATCAGAAACAATAACATCCCTGATCATTTGCAAAATAAAACATGCCTCTTCATCCCAATGCGCGATTGCTAATTCAAACTCCTGCGTACTGCGCTCTCCAAATTGAGCAATGAATTCATCCCAAAGTTTGACAATATCTCCAGCCGAAGGGCACATTCGTAAAGAATACAAAACATCTTCCATTGAGTGCCCTTTAAAAATAAGTTTTTTGATTTCATGATTATTTTTAATCTTTTGAGCTAATTCCCAGATCTTTATATTTTGTTGTACGGTGCTGATAGAATTAAAATCGGAAATCAAAGCCGATTCGAATAACTGCGCCGCTTCTGGTTCAATATATTTTTTAACTAAAGAATCAATTAACCCAAACGCACTAAAAGTCATTGCCGTTGATTGGACATGCAACCCAAGTACTTCAGCTGTATCCGCCAATAGGACTTTAATAGTTTTCAGTAATTCTCCGGCATCATTTTTCAAGCAGTTGATTTCTTGTTTTTTCCCCTTAGTAAACCGCTCTGACTTGCGAACAATTGAACAGGTAATGTTTAAAGTTTCAAGCCAATAACGTATTCCTCTATATATATCCATTATATGCCAACGAAAGCACCGAAGCGGCATTTCTTCTTTCTGCAGCAAATTAAATTCAAAACCAAGCATTTTTTGCAAAATTTCCGGAGTAACCCCCGGGAAACTGCCAAATCCGGCGAATACACTCGTTAACTCCATATAGGCCTTACCGTTAAATAATTTAGGGGAGTCAGGGAATTTATCATTGACATGCTTCCAATTCCAATGAAGCGTCAACATAGACTTGCTCATGAAAAATCCGGCTAATTGCAACACCGGTTTAAAAATTGACCAAGTTAACGGAGTAACAACATCAGGCAGGATTTCTCCTGCATTTGCGCGGCTCCATATTTCATGTTTATTAGAAACAGAAAAAAACGTTATTGGCCTTGACTGTAAAATCCAGAACCTTTCCTTAGCATATGCCCATTCAATATCTTGAGGTGATTTCATAAGTTTTTCAATTTTAACAGCTAATTTAAATAAATTTTTAAAATCGATATCTTTTAAACTGTCGAAAGACTTCAGCTCTGTATGTTTGCGTTGTTTATTAAACGATACTATTTTTAGAGTACGCTTATCTACGAGCACATGATCCCCTGTTTTTTCACCAGAGACAAGTTTATCCCCTAATCCTTTAGTCATTTCCATGGTTAAATAACGGCCACTTTTGTTTAAAGGATTAACAGTAAAAATCACCCCCGAAAATTCTGCCGGTACCATTAGCTGAACAAGCACTGCCATTGCTAACTCATTTTGCTTAGATATCTTAGCTCTATAGACCAGTGCTCTTGCTGAAAAGTAAGAACTCCAACATAGTTTAACCGCTTCTAAAAGGTCATCTTCAGCTTTTACATTTAATGTGGAATTATACTGCCCGGCATATGAAGCTTGCCCAGAATCTTCATCAAGAGCGGAAGACCTCACAGCAATAAGGATTTTATCACCATATTTTTTCTTTAAAAGCCTGTATGATGCCAAAATAGCAGATTTTAATTCCCCTGAGATTTGCGCAGATAATATTCTTTTACTTATCTCAATGTTTTCTTTATTCCCTTTTTCACATCCTATGTTTTCCATAAAATCCATAAAAGCATTTACTGTAACACAAAAAGCATCCGGCACAGGAAATCCCGCCTGCATCAAAATAGACAAATTAGCCGATTTCGCTCCCATGTATGTTAAATCATTTGTTTTCGTACTATTTAACCATTTAACATATTTGCTTTGTTTGGAGTCAATGTTATCTTGGATAACAACTATTTTTTCCATAACCCTCTAATAATTCGTAATGGCCACAATAAATCTGCTTTACCTAGTATTAATCGCCAATATAAAAAAACAATCAATAATATAGCATTAACCGGCTGAAATATTGATAAAATTCCCAGCAGATACACTGGTAAAATCAAATTCGGGATCGTCTCATGAAGAAGCTTATTCGCAGTGCGTTCAGTAGAATAATACGGATCCATTACAATATCTTTTTTAGCCAAACGGATTGTTTCAAGAAGCGCGATAAAAAATAATATTAAATATCCGATAATCAGCGGATGCAAGAGTTTTTTCCACGCCACTAATTGCCATCCCTCACTAAAGTCTAAACGCGTAATCCCCAGCAAAACCGTGATAAGCACTATACAAATCGCAATTTTGTCAAAAAAAACCGCTATACTATATAATAAGTCCATTTTTTTTCCCTCAAGCCGGACAGCACATGTCTTTGTCTTGGTGCTCAAATCATTTTTGCGGTCATATCGCTGATGCGCTATCTCCAAAGTTGCCCCGCTTATTGAACTAACCACAGCAAAAACAATCATGTCATAACGGCCGAAGCGCTCCAAAGCCGCGAATACAATCAATATCGGCAATGTCCACTGGGCAATTGCCGAAACACCTAACCCGCATAATCCGCGTTCTTTAAACCGAAAAGGTTTCACGGAATAGGCTACTGCAAAAAATGCCCAAGCCATCCAAAGAGGGAAAAATAACGGCCTGGAAGAAAACGGCAACCCAGTAAAAATTGACAGCATTATTAATAAGCCTAAAATAAACATAGCCTTTTTGTGGCTTATTTTTTCAAAAGCATTTGGCTTGCCATGCAGTTTATCTATCTTCCGGTCTCCCCAATCGTTTACAATATAACCCAAAGCTGAATGGACAGAAGCAAAAAGCATAAACAAAATAAATTCAAACACAAAAAAATGCGAAAGATTACGATTAGCCAGCGCTATATACGCCAGTAAAGTACAAAAAACCGGTATTTTCCCCGGAGCCCAATCACGCCACCTAACAAAATCCTCAAAATCTTTCAAAGTTACCCCCATACTCTCTCCATTATAGAAGCAGAAAACATAATCACTTCCCACCCCTTTTTTTATACAATACAAGCGTCAGCTTTCTTCCTAAATTCATATTCTCTTCAATACAATCAGCTTTAGAATCTAAATACGCTTTTATCCTGTCCTTTTCCTCTTCGGGTGCATAATAACTAATAAGCCAAATTCTTTTTTTATTTTTTGTTATACTCTCGTAGCTATAAAGAAAAAAATTCTCCAAAGATCCATCTCTTCCTTTTATGGTTTTACTATTTATATTTTTTCGCATAAACGGTTCATTTTTGCTTTGAGATAAGTTAGCATAATAGCGGAAAGGCACTCCCGCATATTCCCCATGAAAGATGATAAAATCGTCCGCTGTCAAATTTTTAGATACATAATCAGTAAGGTATCTCCAGTTATCTTTATAAGTCCTTTCATCAAAATAATTAATAGATAATGCCAAAACAATATAACAAACAACAGCCGTTACGCTGGTAAACATTATCTTCTTTTGCTTAATACTGCAAAGAGCTAATGCAATTAATACATGAAAAAGCGGCAATAAAAAAACTACATGCCTTATCCCTATCGGGCGTAAATCAAAAAGCTTGATCAATAAAATACAAATAAGCGGAATAAAAAACAATGCCAAAACTGCAAATCCCCTGTTTTTAACAAAAAGCAAAACCCCATATAAAAATAATATGAAAAATAACACCGCGCTAGGGATCATGAACAGAATTAAAAAATACGGACTACAGCCATAGGGGACTCGGTTCAAATATTTTGCACCGGCTCCGAAAAAATAAGGGGTTTCAAAAAAAGTATATTTTAGAGTGGATATAAATTTAAATCCGATTCTGCCCCTTACTAATTTTACCATAACATTGGCTTTTGATGCCTTTAATATATCTTCCTCATTATACCGGTCATCTGCCCCTGCGTTTTGCGGAGTTTCTAACGTTAAAATTCGTTCTATTTTTTTATTTTGACGCAATTCTTCTCCGCGAAGAATTTGATTAATTAAGAAAAAAGTTAGCGGCAAAAGACACAATAATCCTATAACTAATTGCCCCTTCATCCAGGCGTGAAATTTCTTCTTATCATTTTTCCAAGTAAAAAAAGAAATGACATTCTGAGCCAATATTGTAAAAATCATCAGGTAATTTGCGTACATCGCTAAACATGTTACAAACATATATGCGTACAAATTACGCAATGACACTTCGGCATCCTTTTTAGCTTTTTCACAAAACAGCATTAATGACAGCAAATTCAGAAAAACAAATACGCATATATACCTAGCTTCTTGAGAAAAAATAATATGAAGCGGCGATATAGCCAATAATAAAGCTGCGATAATAGCTACTTTACAATTTAATAATTTTTTGGTAAATACATATAAAAGGGGTACAGTTAAAGCACCAAATACTACAGATGGGAATCTAATCGCGGCTTCCGAAAATCCAAATATCCTTATCCAGAAGTGCAAAAAAAGAGGATAAAGCGGAGGAATTCTTTCAGTTATTATCGTAGTTTTTATTACCGCAGTTATCGATGTTTGCATCGCGCTTACAAAGCTTGCCGCTTCATCAAACCAAATACTTTGGCTGGAAATCTTAAAAACCCGCAACGCAAAGCCAAGCAAGCAGATAAAAACTGCAATAAACCCAAATTTTGGGGTAAAACCGTAATTAATATTTTTTATAATTTTAGAATTTCCCATTTTTCTTCTTTTATTTTAAGCAATATTAAGCTTATGCTCATAAAATTAGTTGCTATAAATACCTTTTATCATCCCCCAAGCCCAAAAAATAAGGCCTAAGGCAAATATAAAAACTGCCATCGGCCGCGCAAATAAGCTCTTGGGCTTATATTTTAGAAAAACAAAAAGAGTCCTGAAAAATTTCACTAAGGGCAATAAAGGAACCAATAACCACCCTAATGCCCTATTCCTAGCAATAAAAGACCCTTCTAACTCAAGCACCTTTAATACTCTTGCCGTAATAAACCCGATTTTTTCTTGATGGATGAAAAAATTTTTCAATGAAGAGCGATGACGATGAAATACTTTAATTTCAGGATTAAATAGGATTCTTTCTCCCTTTTGCCTTAGCGCGTGATTTAAAACCAAGTCTTCTTGAGGATAGTAATCCCCATTGAACATACCATATTTATAAAAAACATTTTTCTTATATGAAATATTACATGTAGGGATGTGCGTAACTTCATGTGTTGGTAATTCAGGAAGAAATTCACGGAATTCAGCAAAGTATCCAGCCCATCCAATCAGATCATCCTGCTCATTGGCAATCTCAACAGCTCCCCCCAGGATATTATACCCTTGTTTATGAGCGGATTCTATATTTTTAAGCCAGTTACAATCAGCAGTACAATCAGAATCAATAAAGGCAATAATATCTCCTTTAGCTTGTTCTATTCCCATATTGCGGGCAGTTCCCGGATCAGTTTTTTTATCCAGGTGAATAAAGGTTATTTCCGAAAAATCGCGGGACACTATTTCTGGTGTTTTATCTATGGAGCTATCCACCAGGATTATTTCGTAATCGCCCTGAAATGACTGATTTTTCAGGGAATTAAGGCATTTAGCAATGGTATCCTGCGAATTATATGCAGGGATAACTACAGAGATCATTTTAGTCCGTCTTTCGGTTCAAATATAAAATATTGATGGTGCGCCCATAGTTTACGCACAAGAATCGGGCTGTTTTCCAAGAATGAATATTTCATTATCTCTTTTTCCATCGCAATCTTTTTTCCGTTAAAAAAATCAAGAATACAGATATAATCTTTTTCACTGTTTATATCCTTATTTTTCTTAAAACCTATTTTTGCCAAAAGCTCCTCTTTCTTCATCGCTATATCCGGCCAGGGAGGGACATCAAAATATCCTCGCTCCTTAACATCCCAGCCCTGAACGCCTAAAATATGTATTATCTTTTTTGCATCTATATTATCCGGATAAGGAATTTCCTCAAGGTTACTCGAAGACACGCGTAATTTACAAAATATATTAGATTTATTGGGAATACAGATAAAGACCGCTTTTTTACAAACCCGGGCAAGCTCTTTTAAAAATTTTTCCAGGTCAGAGACAAACCATAACGCGGCAAAATTCCAGCCAAGATCAAATGATTTATCCTTAAACGGAAAGATACTATCGGTTATATCAGGATAATATTTGATATTAAGCTTTAGGCCGAGCTTTTGCCAAACTTCTTTTATCAAGGAAATCCTATCGTGCTTTGAATCAGTAATCGTAACCTCAACTCCCTTCCATGCCCACCACATACTATTAATCCCTGATATGCCGGTCATTCCAAAGGAAGGCGACTCCAGGACACTCTGCACGTCGCATTTTTTTCTTATAAATTCAAAATATTTATGAAGAATAAACCGCTCATAGGTTGTCCCTACCCCCTCATGATAGTTTCCAAAATATTGAGGCCATGTTATATTTATAGACATATATTGTTTTCCTTAGTTAAGTTCATGCCTGAATTACCGTCCGATTTTCGCAATTTATACACAGGGCACAAAGGCGAATCAATGATCTTTTCTATTTTTATATTTTTTATTTCTAAAATTTTTTTAAACTGCTTCAGTGATGCCCTCTGTTCTTCCCTTGTTTCTATGCTCCTCTCACTTAATAACGCCTTTATGAACGTGGAAGGCCAATACGCCAGGTCCGCGAAATAAATATCCCTGCCTTCAAATATTTCATTAGCGTTTTTTGCCATAGCAAAAAACTCAAACATGTTAGAAGAAATATTAAACCAGAATTTGTTTTTAAATTTCAGCCGGCATTCTTCATAATTGCGGCAATGCTTTTTTAAAAACCGGTTCGGAAGGCCGGCAAAAATATAATAGTCATTCTCTTTTGCGGTTAAATACCAAAAAGCCTCTCCAAAAGCATATTCTGAAAATAGTATGCCGTCTTCAGGAAAAACCTCCTTCAATACTCTAACAACCCTGCTCACTTCCTCCGCATTCCTTTTTTCCGGAGCAATAAAAAGCTGTTGTGACAGAACCGCATGAATAAGCAATAGCAAAAAAAATACCGCATACCTGCCACGGGATAATCTTTTTGTTAAATAGACCAATGCGTATGCGCCTAAGCAGCTAATAGCGATAAAAGATATAATGAGATGGTCCCCGGAGAAAAGCCCAAGATTAAAAATATACATCAAGAAGGGCAGTAAAAACATTACAGAAAGCATTGCCATCATTCTGTGATTTTTCAAAGCAATAAAAAATCCGCAAAGCGATAAAATTGAAATAAGATTAAACGAGCGCCCGTAAACCTTCACTAATCTGTACAGAACATCTGCCATTAACTTTGCTAAAGTAAATTTTCCCAAAAAAACTTTTGGAGGGCATATAGCTTGCGCAAGCATATCCGAAAATTTAGCATTATCACATAAAAACAATACAATCACTAATAAAAAAACCGGCAATACAAAGAAAACCATTTCTTTCTTTTTAGCTTCTCTTGTATGCATCAGATAAAGTAAAGCCGGGATTGCCAGGATAGAGGTTGTAGCAATAGAAATAGCAATCGCAATAAATAAGGTTGCGGGCCAAAGCTTCCTTCCCTCAATAGATATAGCAGAAAGCAGCACAAAAGCTAATTGCGGTATATAAACTTCTCCATGAACAGAATAAAAGAAAAAAGCGCCGGAAAACATTAATATTAAGCTCGCCAGCACGCTTTGCATCCGGTCAGCTGTAAGCCTAAATATAAAAATATACATGAAAACAACACAGATACTTCCGAAGAACACTGACAGCAACCCAAGCGTCATAAGAGGCGTAACACCGAAAAATTTCAAAAAATAATGAACCGCGGCCCCGATAACATAATACCCCGCGTGAATCGGCGTTCCTTCTAAACAAACGATACTGCGCGCGTATGAATAAGAATCCCCATTAGCAGGAGGATATATCATAAAGAATAATAAAATTAAAAAAGAAAACAAAAACAACCCACCCTCTATCTTTTTCTTTTTCATTAGGTTATTTATTGAAGATATGTGGTTATTCATAAATTTTGTTTTGTTTTTTTACGGTTTCCAAATATTTCAAAAACTCTTTTTTTGTTTCAGAAAATTCATTTTTTGATAATTGACCTGCCTTTGTCGGAACATAAAACCAGTCCTTTGAAAGCAATTGCACCCGGACATTCCACTTATCATTTCCGATGAATTTAAAAAATCCTCCCAGAAAATAAAACCAAAAATACGGCACTGTTAATAGCTTCGGATAACACCTATCATAAAAATATTTGTAAATCAGGTCTGCAAGCTCGCGCAAGACAATCGGCTGTTCATCCGCGGCAATAAACACCCTATTATTATCTTCTTTATCCTGTATAAGCGTGATAAATATCTTTGCAAGATTCTTTACTCCCACTAAATGTATTTTAATGTCCCTTGAAGAAAGAACAAGCTTTCTTTCTCTTACAAGAGCCGTCAAGATTGAGGGAAATCCGTCGTCTCCATCCCCATAGGTTATTGTCGGCCGGACAATTACGGCATTCAATCCTTTATCAATAAATTCCTTCACCTTTTTTTCGGCTTCAGCTTTTGACCGATGATACATATTATCCGGGCTCAAAGAAGTTTGCACGCTTGCAGGCACTTCTTTTGGTATTGTTCCAAAAACCCCGACAGAGCTGCAAAAAATAAATTTTTTAACCTTGTAACTAAGTGCTGCTTCAAGGAGAACTTCCGTTCCCCGCACATTCACCCTCTGATATTCCTCGCAGTACCCTGCGCCGCTTCCTCTTAATGCTGCGCAATGTATCACATAATCAATAGGGTAAGATTTAAAAACATTTTGCACGAACGCCTCTTCATAAAAATTTCCTTCTGCCAATTGAACCTTTAGTCCCTTCATTTTTTCGCTATTCTTATAATTATCGGATTTTCTTACAATCGCGATTATATTATACCTATCTTCTTTTAATACATATCGCACAAGATGCCACCCGATAAACCCCGTAGCGCCGGTAAGTAAAATATTTTCTTTTTGCATGTTATTTTAATCCCGAATTTTGCACATAAAAATCTGTTTTGTTTCTATCCTTATTCGTTATAACAAGTTACTCTAATGCAACGCAGCATTAAAAGGTGCAAACGAAATTCGGGATACCTCGATAGCCTGCCTAGCGGCAAAGCCGCTGGCAAGTCTAAATCCTAAACGGATTTAGACTTGCCGCCCCTATCGGGCAAATTTTGCCTGTCTGCCGGCCAGGCAGACAAAATTTGGGTTAATCCGATTAAGTTGGCAAAAACTTTTAATAATGACCTCACGCTAAAAAGCATATTTGTATAGCCGGCGTTAGCCAGCGGACAATAGCAAGTTTTATTCATAATGCTTTTTCTTATCTCTTTAGCATCAGGACTCATCCAAACTCTTTTAAAATCATATTCCGCATCTTTGAGGTTTCCGCAAGACTGGGCGCGGATACAGCACATCCACACTTCCCCGTCCGGTGAAATCTGGGCGGACGCGCATCCTGCATAGCAGCAAATAACCTGGCGTTTTTCTTTAAGTATCTTTTTAACCAGCCTATAATACTCAAGGCGAAAAGCTTGAGTAAGCTTGCTGATCCTGCTGAATTTATCTTTTTTAATCATTTCGGCTAAAAAACCCACGGCCTTCGCGTAATCGTTATATTCCGGGGTTATACTGCTGTTGATTGTCTGCAATTCTTCCCGTTCTTCGGCAATTTCCGTAATATAGGAATCGGGAGACATTTTTTTTAGATGCGCGTAAATCTGAGGAATCCTTGAGACATTAAACTTGGAAATAACCGTATGAATACCAACGGAAAGATTAGGCAATTTAATCAGTTTTAAACCATTAAATGTTTCCGCTGCTTTCTTATAATTACCGGGTATCCCGCGTATCTCATCATGCTTGTTATCTATCTCATCAAGCGAAACATTTATGATTATCTGGGAGCTGCGGCAATGCTCTGCAATCATTCTCACATTAGATATGATCCTTTCCGGTAAAATACCGTTGGTCGGAATATTTATTATCCGGGGACGGCAATATGCATATAAAGCAGTGACAATTTCATAAAGGTCTTCGCGTAAAAAAGGCTCTCCCCCGCTAATCGTAGCCCATAATATATTTTTCCCTAAATTTTTAAAAACCTTCTTCCATTCTTCTAACGTTAATTCTCCTGATTTTCTCTTATATATATTACAAGTTTTACAGCGTGAATTACAGCGGTATGTCAGGCTTAATGTGATGTTAAAAGGCAGTTGAGCGCACTTGCCGGTTTTTCTAAAAAAATAATATAACGGCAATTTAAAAATTAAAGGGAGCATTATTACTCCCATTTTTTAGTGGAAGAAGCCATTTCCCAGACACTATGATCCTTTTTGCAAATCAAATAATCGTAATACCCCAAAAAGCGGCAAAACAACTCTAGAATTATCACCGCGCAAGTCCAAATATTCTTTTTAAAATTCCACCAGTTTTCTTTACGCGCAATAAGCTGAAGCATAATTTTAGCCGGATTATGCGTGCTAACCTTATATTTTTCTGTTTTTAGAAGATATTTATGCCCGGCAAAAATTCTTCTTCTCTGCTTTATAAAATCACTAATAGTTTCCGCTCCCTTATTGTACACAATCGCATAAGGCACATAAACTATCCTGCCTGAGTTTTGCTTAACTATAACCTCAATACTTGCTTCGTCAACCGCTGTATGAGTAGGGATACTTCTTACGTAATTTCTAAATGCCACTAATTCCCCCATTTTAGGGGTAACCATCGCCACCTGATGGTGTTTTGCCCAAATAAACTTAGCGGCAAACCCTAAAAAAGTATTATCCGGGTTAACCGGAACCGGATGCGCTCCGGCCATGCCCACCTGCGGATCATTGAAAACCGCAACAAGCTTTTCCAAAGTCCCTTTTGCCGGTAAGGTATCCGCGCTTTCCAGAACTATAATCTCACCTTTTGCTTTGCCAAGAAATTCATTAATCGCGCTGGCTTTGCCCATTCTCTGCGCCTGAACAATAAGGCTGATTCTCTTGTCTTTTTGCATAAAAGAACGCACGATATTATCTGTAGCGTCAGTGCTGCCGGAAGAAACTACAATTATTTCCGTAAGTTTCGCGCAAAAAATTTCCTGCTTTAAAACCGCTTCAAGCAGCCGGCCGATGTTCCCTGACTCATTATAAGCCATTATTCCTAAAGAAATATTATCCATTTTTTTCTATTTCTTTATAATACTCTTCAATGAACTCGTTATAGTCTTTGAATAAATAAGAAGAGTGTTTTATTATTTTTGAAAGCGGCGCCCTGAATTTTAATGTAAGCCAGAAAGCCTCTCTGACTACATTCTTTGATATTTTCGAGAAACCCTTGAATCTTTCTTTAAAAACAATCGGGACTTCATAAACCTTAAACCCATGCTTAAAAGCAAGGTGCAACATCTCTATCTGAAAAGCATAACCGTCGGATTTTACAGAGTCAAGGTCTATAGCTTCCAAAACTTTCCTCCGGTAACAGCGAAATCCTGTAGTAAAATCCCATATCGGCCTTACCAGCATGTACGAAACAAAAATATTGGCAAATTTACTTAGCAATAGCCTGCGGAACTTCCAGCCTTCTACTCTTACCCCGTTTACATACCTGCTGCCTATAACCAGGTCAAACTTCTCCGAAGCTTCCACAAAATCTTTTAAATAAACCGGATTATGTGAAAAATCAGCGTCCATTTCAAAGATTAAATCCGCTTCTAACTTTAGCGCCTCTTTGAATCCCTCTACATAAGCCGTACCCAACCCGGCTTTCGCAGGCCTATGTAAAACATGAATACGATTGTCCTTTTTACTTATTTCATCCGCAATCTCTCCAGTTCCGTCAGGAGAATTATCATCAACTATAATAATATTGAAATCAGGATTTTTGGCAAAAATTTCATTTAAAAGCAACGCAATATTTTCCGCTTCATTATAAGTGGGAATTACAATAATTTTTTTCATTTTTCAGCCTAATTTTTATTTGATTAATTAAATGCTGACTATTTATTCTCCATTATACAGATTATTAACTTAGTTTTCTACTCTAAATTAACTCGGAACTATTTTAATAATATAGAGTTAAAGTATACACTATATTAAAAAAATCGCAAATTCTAAGAGAAAAATATTGAGTTCTTAAGAAATGTCATCGTCTAACTTATTTTATTTAAAGCAGTTACAGCTTAATTTTCCTGTATGCAATTGCCTGGATTTTCTCAAACGCAGGAAGCCGCGCATCTTTTTCTGAAAGTAGGGGAGACTTAATAGGCCAATCTATGCTCAATTGTTTATCATTCCAGATAATACCCGCGTCATGCTCCGGAGAATATTCCTCTGTACAGTAATATACCACTTCCGCAAAATCGGATAATACTACGAACCCGTGTGCAAAACCTTCCGGGATATAAAACAAATTCTTGTTTTCAGAAGACAGTATTTCTGAATGCCATTTTCCGTAAAAATCAGAGCGCCTGCGCATATCTACCGCCACATCAAATATCTCACCATGAACAACACTAACCAATTTCCCTTGAGGTTTCGGCTCTTTTTGAAAATGCAAGCCTCTTAAAATCCCTTTTTTAGAATACGATTGATTAACCTGGACAAAAGGCTTATCAATACCGAACTTTTCATACACCGAAGCTTTATAAACTTCCATGAAAAAACCACGTCCATCCATAAGAACTTCCGGTTCTATTAATACCAGTCCCGGAATTGTCAATTTTTTGAAGCTAAACGGCATCTTCTTCATCCTCAATTATCTTTTTTAAATACTCGCCGTAACTTGTTTTAATAGTTCCTGATAATTTCAACAAACGCTTTTTAGTAATATTGCCTGCCCGGTAAGCTGCTTCCTCTATGCAGCCGATCTTAAGCCCTTGCCGGTCTTCGATAGTTTTAATGAACATAGAAGCGTCTATAAGAGAATCATATGTACCGGTATCAAGCCAAGCATATCCCTGCCTTAGCAAACGCACCTTCAGCTTTTTGTTTTTTAAATAATAATTATTTAAATCCGTTATCTCCAGTTCTCCACGGGCTGAAGGCTTCATTTTTTTTGCTATTTTGACAACCTCATTATCATAAAAATAAAGCCCGGTCACTGCCCAGTAAGATTTTGGCTTTTTAGGTTTTTCTTCCAGAGAAAGCGCGTTATACTCATCATCAAAGCTAATCACTCCGTAACGTTGCGGATCCTTGACATGATATCCAAAAACACACGCCCCTTCACTTTGAGAAACTGCTTTTTGCAGCTCATGAGCAAGCCCTGAACCAAAAAAGATATTATCCCCAAGGATTAAAGCTACTTTATCATTGCCTATAAACTTTTCCCCGATTATAAACGCTTCTGCTATTCCTCTTGGCTGTTCCTGTTGCGCATATTCAATTCTCATCCCCAGGTCATCCCCGTTGCCGTCAATATCTCTTTTATCCCGGCCATTATCAGCACTGATAACGGATAATATATCATCGGCTTATCATAAACAGGAAGCAACTGCTTGCAAACAGCTTTGGTAATCGGATACAATCTTGTCGCCTTTCCGCCAGCTAAAATAATACCCTTCATATAACGGCTCCTTCAAATTTGTTACCCAAGCTTAAAACTCAATATCAAATTAAAACCTATTTTGATTATTTGAGTTTTGGATTTGCTTATCCTGTCTTCCGCTGGGCAGGAATTTAGAGTTTCGTGTTTAGAACTTTAGCTAAAACAAGCTTATCAAGTTTGAATGTTTATACATCTATTGTTTATTCATTTAAAGCATTAATTATCGAGCTGGCAATAACTCCGCCTTCCCAAAGCTTGGTTATTGATTGCTTTAACGAATGCATAACCGCAGCGCGGTCATTTTCCAGGATAAACATTATCTTTTCAAAAAATCCATCAATTATAATATGCCTAAGTTCCTTATTGCTTAGCAGTATTTCCGTAGCTGGAATAAGTGTTCCAGGTTTCTTCTGCATAGGTAATAACTTTTGAAAAATAACCGCGCGTAAACAATTAGCCAACATCATTCTAACGTGGTATTGTCTCTCCGAGGGGAAAAAGTTAATTATCTTTTGCAGCGCATCCACGCTGCTTAAGCTTGTTAAGGTAACAAAAACTAGTTTTCCGGAAAGCGCGGCATACAAAGCAAGCTCTGCTGTCTGCGCATTATCAAGGCGGGAAACCATAATCACGTCAACATCCTGAAAAATACTTTGTTCAAGGCCATGCTTAAAGCTTTGCGTATCAACTCCTACCTCGCGCTGACGGATAATGCTTTGACTTATAGGAAAAACATACTCTACTGGCTCCTGAAGCGTCAAAATCGACTTGATATATTCCTTATTGATCCTATCCAATAAAGCCGCGCAAGTTGTTGTTTTCCCCGAACGTGCCGGGCCTGCGCATATCACTAAGCCTGATTCCAAATCCGCAAAAGAGTTGATTGAACTCGGCAAATTCAAATCCTTGATCTCCGGTACAGGATTAGGAATAAAATGAAAAACAGCTTCAAAGCTAGATTGCTGCACCAAGACATTTAAACGGAACCTGTAAACCCCTTCAATCATCAAAATAGTAACCGCAGTATTTAATTCTAAGTTTTGCAATAACTTATTTATCTGATCCTCGTTAAGTAAACTAAAAATCATCCGCTTTAATACAACTTTATCTAAAACTTCAATTTGTATCGCAATCAGTTCATTTGCCTTGCGCATCATCGGCGGCTGATTTAAAGACAGATGCACATCCGATGCGCCTGCTTTAACAGCTTTATGCAATATAGCGGTAATATCAATTTGTTCAAATTCTGTCTGTAATTTTATACGGTCGCAATCTTTTATATCAACGATTGCCGCGGCAACTCCATAAATTTCAGCGGGTTTTATTTCCGCGGCGATACTTCATTGCTAACTGAGCGCGAATACGTGAATACTGCCGGCGATTCGGTGCATCGTTCTCCAGGATTCTTTCTTCTTTATTTACTGCCATTGCTTTTTTTCCTTCCATAAATAAGGTTGCGTTCAAAATCAAGTAATTTCTTTTTAAGCGCTGTCCCTCTTGAATAACCGCCTATCCTGCTATTAGTTGCAACAACACGGTGGCAAGGGATCAATAACGGCAAAGGATTTTTATTTAAAGCCTGCCCCACTGCGCGCTGTGCATTTGGACGGCCGATGCGCCCTGCTATCCATTTATAGGTACGCACCTGGCCAGGTTTGATTTTAATTACAGCCCGCAGCACGTCCTTTTCAAAAGGGGTAAATCTCTTTATTATAATATCAATACTTTTTGCAATATTCAATGATATTTTTTGCGGTTCTTTCATCTATACCCTTAACATTTTTTAATTGTTGCATACTTATTTTATTTAAAGAACCTAAATCCCCCAATGCTCTTAACAAAATCTTTCTTCTTTTTTCTCCGATTCCAGGAATTTGATCTAATTCTGACATAAGCATAAGTTTTTTCCGTAAATTACGGTGATAGGACAAAGCAAAACGGTGCGCCTCGTCCCGGATACGCATAATCAGCCTCAAAGATTTCGCGCGCAAAGGCAAAGAAATAGGCTTAGATTGCCATTGCACATAAATATGCTCAAAACGTTTAGCAATACTAATGCATGCTATTTCAATATTTAACTGCTTAAGCTGATCCTGGGCTGATTGCAGATGCCCTTTACCTCCGTCAATAACAATTAAATCAGGTAAAGAAAGCTGATAAGACAACTCACCGGAAAACCTGCGCCTTAAAACCTCTTGAATCATCGCATAATCATTTATCCCCTCATTTTGTCTTATTTTAAAACGGCGGTATTCTTTTTTTTCCGGGTACCCGTCTTTAAAACAAACCATCGAACCAACCGATTCCCTGCCGGATATATTTGATATATCATATCCCTCGATGAGAGAAGGCCTTGACTCAAGATGCAATATCTCCCGCATCTCTTCCAGCTGGTCAACAATTTTATAGCGCTTATCTTCAATAGCAACCGTACTAAGAGCCTCAATCTGGTCACGTAAACGCAGCGCGTCCTCAAAATAAAGTTTTTTACTTGCCGCGTTCATTTCCTGAATAAGTTTTTTTACCAATTCGCTTTTCTTCCCGCGTAGAAATAACAGCAGATTTTCAACTACTTTTTTATATTCAACAACATCTATCTTTTTTTCACACGGGCCTTTGCACTGATTTAAATGGTAATTAAGGCATAATGTTTTCGGCATTACCCTGCAAGTACGCAGCGGAAAAATACGTTTCATGAAATTTAAAGCCAGCCGCAAAAGCCTTGACGAAGTATATGGCCCGAAATAACACGCTCCGTCATACTTCTTTCGGCGGCAAATCAATAAACGGGGAAATTTCTCATTTATTGTCAGCTTTAAAAAAGGATACGCCTTATCATCTTTTATTGCCACATTATATTTAGGCTTATGTTCCTTTATTAATCCTGCTTCTAAGATAAGCGCTTCAGCTTCAGAAGAGGTTTGGACAAAATCTATATCAATTACTTTTTCCAGCAAAGCCGCCTGCTTAGGCAGTTTTAGGGAATTTGTAAAATAAGAACCCACCCTTTTCTTTAATGAAAGCGCCTTGCCTACATAAAGGATTTTGCCCTCTTTGCCCTTCATCAAATAGACACCTGGTAATTCAGGCAATGATTTTACTTTTTTAAGTAATTTCATAACGTAAACGAAACCCTTTAAAAATTCCAAAACATATTCCTAGAACTACAAAAATTATAATAGCAACAATCATAGCGATTAAAAGGCAAATCCCTTCTTTAAAAAAAGACTCAAAATATTTATAACAACATATTGATGCCAGGCCCATTATCACAGATATCACACTCACCGGATAAAAAAGTTTCACAACTTTTCTAAATCCTAAAGGCCCTATTTTCTTTTTTAAACAAAAAATAAGCGCAAAAAAATTAATCAAGGAAGATAAAGAAGTTGCCAGCGCAAGACCCTGCGCTTTCATCGGCCACATCAAGATATAATTAAAAACTATATTTGCGATTAAACACGCTCCTGTTATTTTTACAGGAGTCATGGTATCTTTCAAAGCATAAAAACAAGAGGAGATAACCCTAGCCGCACTATAAGCAAACAAGCCTATTGCGTACATTGAAAGCACCCCTGAGGTAAGTGCAGTTGCCGTGGAATCAAACTTCCCTCCTTCAAATAACACCTTAATTATAGGTTTAGCAAGAACAAAAAGCCCAATTGTTGAAGGAATAATAAGAATAACCAGAGAACGCAAAACCATAATCAAAGTCTCTTTAAGTTTATTAATCTCATTAGCTACTGCCAAACGTGACATTGTAGGCAAGCAAGCAGTTGCCATTGCATTACCGAATAAAGCCGTAGGAAATTGGATAAGATGATTTGCAAAATATAAAACAGCAACCGCAGTCTCCCCGACTATATTTCCAAAACTAGCAAACATCGTATCGGCAAAAATATTAAGCTGATAGATACTTGAGCCTACAAGACGGGGTAAAAATAATACCCCTATTCTCTTTATTGCCGGATGTTTAAAATCTAGAGTAAAACTGTATTTGAATTTGTCCCGCAGTAATACGGGGATATTAACCGCAAACTGCAAAAACCCTCCGATTAAGACAGCAATTGCCATCCCCACTATCGGTTCAGAAAACCTGCCGCAACCCCATAGCCCGAAAGATATCATTGTGATATTAAGCAGACAAGAACCAGCAGCAGGAGCGGCAAAATGTTTCAAGGAATTCAATATCCCCATTGCATAAGAGGCGAGCCCTATAAAAAATATGAAAGAAAACATTATCCGAGTCAGGCGTATAGTTAATTCCAGTTTTACAGGATCATCCAAGAACCCAAAAGCCATAATCCTAACCATAAGCCCGGAAAAAATAGTCCCCAAGATAGTAATAACCGCCAAAGTAACCAGTAAGAAATTAAGCAGAAAGTTTGCCAGATGCCAAAATTCTTTCTCATCTTTATCATTTCTCAAGTATTCGCTTAAAACCGGAATTATTGCCGCGTTAGCAGCTCCTTCTCCTATAAGCTGCCTAAGGGTATTCGGGATACGGAACGCAACCACGAAAGCTTGCGCCGCCAAAGAGGTCCCGAATACGCGGGCTATAATTATATCCCGCATAAATCCTAATATACGGCTTACCAGGGTAAATAAACTTACAACACCTGCTGATTTGAATAATTTCCTGTGTTCACTCATAATATTAATTAGGTCAAAAAGTCACCCGTCACATGTCACCTATAATTTTTTTCCATAGCCATAGTACCTTGCGCTCTGGCGACCATATATATCCATATCAAAAACTCCTTGACATCTGATTTTCCCTATGTTATATTTTTACACATTCTTAAGAAAGGAGAATTTATATGCCTATAAAAAAATCAGCTGTCAAAGAATTAAAAAAATCAAAAAAACGCCAGGAGCATAATATTGCCTTAAAAAAATCACTAAAAAAAGAAGAAAAGCTTATTGCCGGCTTAATTGAGAGCAAAGACGTCGAAAAATTAAAAAAAGGGATCAACGCATTTGTCTCTTGCGTAGATAAAGCTGTCGGCAAAAAAATAATTCACAAGAATAAAGCTTCCAGGAAAAAATCACGCATTTTAAAAAAGATTCACCAGCTTTCTGCAAAATAAAAATATAGGATTTATCAATCTATCCCTATTTCAATGCGCATAAGCGTACGATAAGAGTTTCCAATGCTACCCCAGGGGCTTTAAGCCCCTGTTTTATTGCCAAGTCAGTTTCAAGTAAAAATTTAAACCCCGTCTGCAAGGCCTGTTTACTAAAACTGCCTGATTGTTTGTTAATACTTTTTAGCGCAAAGGGGCTAAGCTTTAACATGCTTACAATATCAGCCTGCGTATAGCCCTGCTCGTTCAAGTTCTTGACTTTTTCTACCCGCTTTAACTGCCAGTTAATCAATCCGATAATATCCGTTGCGTGTTTTCCGTCCCGCGACAATAAATCAGCCATAGTTAAAGCGCTGCTCAGTTGCTTACTCATAAGCGCATTCAAAAAAACAAAGCGCGTATCCTCTCTGGTCCTCTTTATCATTATTTCAATATCTTTTTCACTTATTTGGTCAGCATCGCCTACATATAGCAACAGTTTACTGATCGCGTTGACAAGCATATCCAGATCATTGCCCAGCTTTTCTATTAATAACAAGGCCGCAGTCGGAGTAATCATTTTTCCATGAGATTTAATATATTGAACAACCCATCCCATAAGTTCATCCCCCTCAAGTTTATCGAAATTAACTGTCGTGGCAAAAGCAGTAAGCTTTTTTATAAACTTATCAGATGATTTTTTTTCAGTCTCCATAATAAAAACCGATTTAGCGGCAGGCTTTGATAAAAACGCCAACAATTCTTTTTCCCTCTCTGAAAATTTTTCTACATTTTTCAAGACTATCAACCGCTTTGCTGACATAAACGGCTGCGTTTTTACCGTATCAAGCACCTCTTTGCAACTCGACTCTTTTGCAAAAAAAACAGAATAATTAAAGGGTAAAAGATCATTGGGAAAAAGTTTTAAACGGATTTCTTCCAGAATAAACCGTTTAAGAAATATTTCTTCGCCGGAAAATATATAGACAGGATCTATTTTGGAAGCTTTAATGCGGGTTTTAATATCCCAATATGTTAATGCGTCGGCTACCATAACGTAATTGTTTTATTTAATATCCGGCGTGAAAGGTCTTCCAAGGCATCAGAGCGCGCAGTTATTTCAGATTTAGCCGAACTTCCGGTTAAAAAAAATGATGTTTCTCCGGTGAAACTATCAGCTTTTACAATCACTTCTTTATTTTCCACCGCAGTAAATAAAAAATTAACCGTCACATTCAACCTGTATTCCTCGATATGTTCATCTGAAGAATAGCGCAAAGCTTGCCTGGAATAACCAATAACCTCTCCGCTCAAAACAGCATCCGCTTCGTCGCGTGTGGCTATCTTTAAGCTCCCGTCAGACTGAAATGTAGAAATCAATCTAGCACGCAAATCATTCTCTATATTGGGCTGGTCGGTTTTATTCTGAAATGTCTCGATATATACTGACCTTATACTTAACGGCAGAAAAAAAGCATTAGTACTATAACCGCAGCCTGCCAAGATTAAAATAAGCGCCAAGGAAAGAAACCCACCTATTAACTTAAGCAAATTCACTGTAAGCCTCACTTATCTGATATTTGCTGCTAAATTTATTTTTGTTGCAGCAGTTTAACGCGCGGTTCAGCTTTTTTGGCCCAAGGGCTTTTAGCATACGAAATTACTAACTCATTATAATACTTTTTAGCTGCATAATATTTATTCTGCTTTTCATAAAAGTATGCTGCGCCATAAAGTATTTCCGCTTTTTTATCCGTTAACTTGCTAACCAGGCTTTCTGCCTGAGAAATATAGGCACTAGTTGGAAACCTGCGCATAAAGAATTCCAAGTCTTTTATTGCCCTGTCGATCAGCCTTTCATCGTAATCCTTAACCAATGATGATATTTTGAACGAACAAAAACCAACATAAAAAGTTGACTCATCAACATATGGGCTAAAACCATACTCCTCAATCATTTTATCAA
>JACQZH010000033.1:22615-81286 GCA_016213925.1 Candidatus Omnitrophota bacterium
TTTGCTGTAAGACGCCATCGCAAGAGTATTCACGAAAACATCTTTAGCTAAAGAGTATTTTTTCTTCTCGAAAAAGCGCTCGCCGATAAGGTAGCGTCTTTCTATTATTTCCGGAAGCCACTCACTCAAAGGATACACATCTACCACAATCTTATACTCCTTAAGCGCATTATCATATTTACCAAGCTCTTCATAGCTTCTGGCAATATAAAACTGCGCGTCAGGAGCTAATTTATTCTTAGGAAATTTTTTTACTAATTTTTTAAATTCAGAAATTGCTTTCCGGTAATCAGCTTCATCAAAATACCCCTTAGCCCAAACAAACTGCTCTTCTGGAGTATCAAAAGTATGGTATACAGGGTTAACCCATTTGCCGGTTTTAGGGGACCAAACCCAATACCCATAGCATGGGACAACCATCATTAACAGATAAAAAAATATGAATAAATTTATAAAGCGCCTCATTTTTTTGCCTTTCAAGGGGTAATATTAGGCAGTACTATATCATAAACATTTATTGATGTCAATCGACACACAAATCCCTCCCATTCCTGCCATTAAAAAAAAGGTACTGCCTTATTCAAAAAGAGATCTTACCATGTGCAATTAAAGGAGTTCTCTCTTCACTCGGTAGGGCCGCATTTAACGATTATTGCATTTTAACTGTTTGCGCTCTGTCCAATCATTTGACGCAAACTACTGCGCCCGGCTTCATTAAGATTTGAAAATTCTATACCTACTCTGTATCTTTCCTGAAAAGGCATTTGCTCAATCCAAACAACCTTAGCGAGTGTTTTTAAAGACTCGGTGATCGGGGAAAGGAATACCTCAACCATGAACTTGCATCTCACAGGATAGAAATAAAAAGAAAAAAGCTGCAATCCGCCTTCACTGATGTCCGCTAACATTGAATTATGTATGCGTATCGGACTGCTATCAGGGACTTGCTTTATCTGAACAGGGCATCCCGAACTCACTCTTACAAATCTTCTCCGCTCTCGAACTGAACTACTTAATATCATATCAAACACTCCTTTGTTTTAATACAAATCCATTTAAATCTATATTTATTTTAATCCCGGCAACATTTGCTGTCAAGGAAAAATCTTTTTAAATTCATGAATATAACTAAAACTATAGCAAGCCGTTACAATAAGCTGAAACGTAATTATCCCAAATTTCGCAAAATCAGAATTTGGGATAATCTGCTTGCAATAATAATTTTTTTAAATATAATAAACATATATGAAAAATTTAAGAAAATTTGTATTATTTTCTTTATTCATTTATATTCCGCTTATACTTATTAGCGTTATCATCATCGCTTACTTTTATTGCAACCTTATTTACCTGCCCAAACAATTAATTCCGCAAATATGCAAACAAGCCGGGTCCCAATTGCAGCAAAAGATAACGATTAAAAATATCTCGATCAGTCCGGACGGAAAAACAAATATTAGGGCTATCGCTCTTTACTCAAAAGATACCGATACTATTATAGCACAATGCGATTATATTAAAATCGAACCTGCTTTTAAAGTAATTTTTTTCACCTGGAAAAAAAATCCCAAAAGATTCGACATACCGTTAACTATTTTAATTGAAGGAATTTCCTTTTCTCAACTTCCGGTAAAAGTTAGCGGCAACGCGCAGGTTGAACTAACTCTGAAAATCGAACCGGACAATCTGCAAAATATCGATTACAACGGAAAAATCTACCTTAAAAAGTTTAATATTTCAGAAGTGCCGTTTTTAAAGGAAATCTCTGACCTTAACGGGACGATTCTTGTCGCCAAAAACATAATTTCCAGTTCAGATATAGAAGGAAAAATCAACGAATCCAGCGCAACTTTGAAATTCTCCGTAGATGATTTTTTAAACCCAAAACTTAAAATTTCCGGAGAATTACCTCCGCTTTCATTTGACATTGATTGCTCATTAAGCGATAATAACCTCAATATCAGCCGCATACTTGCAAATTACAATCAAATTAAGTTTAAGCTCAGCGGGCTAATAAATGATATTCAAAAGGACCGCAATGCCGAACTTTCAGCAGAATTAAATCTTAATCTTGAAGAACTTGACCAGCTGCCTTTAAATGTAAAAGAATTTTTATCGACACTTGCCCCATCCGGAACAATAACATCTTCAGCAAAGATAAACGGCGCCCTATCAGATATTTCTAATCTCAAAGGCACCATAGAATTAAATTCTCCGGGAATTTCTATTTTAAAATATTCAATCAAGGACATTGCCTTAAAAGCCGAACTTAACCAGGGATTGTTAAACGTGGAAAAACTCAGTGCTTCTGTTTTTGAAACTTTATTAGAACTTCAGGCCAAGCTTGACATTAAAAACACAAGTTTGCCTTTTGAAGCTAATATAAAAACCGGCCGTTTATCTCTTAAGGCAGTTATGGACACTTTAAAACTTCAGCCGAAAATATCCGCAGACATCCTCGCAGATTGCACAATAAAAGGCTATGCTGCAAATCCTAATAATATCAATGCTGAAGTCAATGTTACTCTAGAAAAATTTTCCTATGAAACATTTTCTTTCAATAACCCTGTTTTTCTTTCCGCGGTTATCCTCATAGAAAATCTAAAAGACATTAAAATCAGCAGCCTTCTGATAAAAGATAACACGGTAAATATCAAAACCAGCGGTTTAGTAAAAAATCTCTACTCGCCTGTTCTTGATTTAACCGCTGACATTACATGCCAGCTGGATAATTTAAAAACATATCCTATTGCTTTGCCAGAAAACTTTGCTCTTGGCGGCATTATAAATATACCGCTAAATATTACCGGCCCTGCTTTAAACCCAGCCGAAATAAATGCCGGTTTTGGCATCAATGCAAAACAATTGACACTTGGGCAGTTTGAATTGGAAAGCATTGATTTAAAAGGTTCTTTAACAAACCTAAAACTTGCGATCCCGCAAATAAATGTCGGGCTGTATCAGGGGACTTTGAACGCGCAGGTTAATATCGATTTTGCCCAAGCGCAACCCCCTGCTTTTGATCTGCGTGCTTATATTGAAAATCTCAACATAGAAAGCTTCGCAAAAAAAACAAATCTGCTTTCCCCTGATTTTAGAGGCACCTTATTTTCCGAGATAGATTTAAAAGGAAAAGGCTTTGACCCGAAAAAATTAGACGCAAACACACAGGCAAATATCCGCCTGGAAAACGCTAACATCCAAGGATTTCCGCTTGAAAAGGTACGTTTAGACGCAAAAACTTCCTGTAAGAATGAAACCATCGATATCCTTGAGTTAAAACTTTTATACAAAACCATTGAAATCAATTCAAAAGCTACGCTTAACTCTTTTCTGAAAAATCCGATTATCGAAGCTCAATTAAGCACTGATCTTGATCTTGCAGACATAAGCAAATTACCGCTGGAAATAAAAAAAACAATCGATGAATTAATGCTTTCCGGCAAAGTAGCAGCGCAGGTAAATTTACGCGGGCCGCTTGAGGACTGGAAATCATTGGACATCAACGCGCAGATAAATTCAAAGAGAGCAGGAATTAAAAATATAATTTTTGAAGATTTCAACCTCACAAGCAGGTTTACAAATAAAATCCTAACCCTTAATGCAGAGCGGCGTAGGAAGCAGCTTAAATACACTTTCCGGCAAAGCTGATTTTCAATTAACCGAAGCCAAACTTTACGGCATAGAATTTCTAAAAGCAATAGGTAAAATTTCAAATATTGAGTTTTTAGAAGTTTTCGAAGTAAGCCAGGGAAGCGGTGATTTTGAAATAAACAATGCCATGGTTTCTACGCAAAACACGCAATTGGCAGGCCCCAGCGCTATCACTTATATTAAAGGCGCGGTTGAGATCATTACCCAGCGCTTCGAAGATTTTATTGTTACACTGGCCTTAACTCCGGAAGCAGCGCAAAGAACAAGCAGCGGAGTTCTAGAAAATTTCTTTGATTATAAAGATAATATCTATCAGAGAGATATTCACGTTAAAGGAACTCTGACAAAGCCGGAAATCGACCAAAAAAAACTCATAGAAGACCTGGCAAAACAGCAGGCAAAATTAGGATTAAAAAAACTTATTGAGCAAAACATCGGACTGCCTCCGGAAAACAGTAATACTCAATCCCAACAGCAGCCATCAGCAGAGGAACAATTGCAAAAAGGCGTGGAAAAAATCCTGGAAAAAGGCCTTAAAGGGTTATTCGGAAGATAATCAAGCCCTCAAGTACTACATCACCGATTCATAGGAAGCACTGCTAACTTTATCACCGTCAAAGCAAATAATAATCGCGATAAAGTTATTCGTACCTTTGGGAAAATATATCCACCTCTCCTCCAAGCTATTCCCTGAAATTTTAATTTTAAGCACATCTTCTGGAGGGCCCATTTTTGTTCTTACTTCAGACTTAGTTTTACCAACAAGATCAGTCTGATCAAAGTCGAACTTAACGCTGACATATTTTTCCTGTTTAGTAATAGACGCATATCTGCTGGGTTTTTCGGAAACTTTAGTAGCGGCGCATCCATTAAGAAAAAAGCAACATAAAATTATGGTCAAAACTACCTTCATCGTCAATAAATTAGCATAAAGAAAAATTATTGTCAATAAAATTAACAATTCGTGCAAGCTAAATTTGACAATTTACCGGTAATCACTTATTATAATGCCATGACTATGCAATCATTGTGGGTAAAATGGAAAATACATGCCCTAGCCGCGGCAAATTTTCAGATAAGGCTGCTGCTTAAAGTGATCTATTTTATCATCATCCTGCCTTATTATCTCGCGTTTTTAACGCAAAAATCCAGAGCAAAGCATTTAAAAGACTCTTTATCATCCTGCTGGACCAGCCTGCCCAAAGAAACAGCACAAATGGAAAAACTCCGGAGGCAATTTTAATGTATATCCTGGGCATATCCTGTTTTTATCATGACTCCGCAGCAGCCTTGATAAAAGACGGCCGTTTAATCTGTGCCGCCGAAGAAGAAAGATTTTCCCGTAAAAAACATGATTTTAATTTCCCGCAAAAAGCCTTAGACTTTTGCCTTGAATTCGCGCAGATTAAAACTGAAGACCTTTCCTTTGTAGTTTTTCACGAAAAACCATTTAGAAAATTTGAACGAATTTTAAAAACAATAATTCAGGCTTATCCTCGCTCAAGCTCTGTATTTGCCGAGGCAATGAAAAACTGGCTGATGGAAAAACTCTGGATAAAAGATATTATAAAAGAGCATTTAAATATTTCTTCTGAAAAAATCCTTTTCGTTGACCATCATCTGGCGCACGCGGCCAGCGCATTCCTTCTTAGCCCGTTTGAGGAATCAGCTATCCTCACTATTGACGGAGTCGGCGAATGGGCAACAGCCGCTCTGGGCACTGCCAAAGGAAACAGCATCTGCCTTTTAAAACAAATTGAATTTCCCCATTCTCTCGGGCTGCTTTACAGCGCTTTTACGGCTTTTCTTGGTTTTGAAGTAAATGAGGGCGAATATAAAGTCATGGGCATGGCGCCATATGGAAAACCTGTCTTTTACGATAAAATCATTACTAATCTCATTAATATTCATGAAGACGGTTCATTTGAATTAAATATGGATTATTTCGCATTTCATTATTCGACTCAAAAAAGTTACAGCAAAAAATTTGAACAGCTGTTTGGAAAACCACGGCCGTTAGAAAGCCGCTTTTTTACCGCAGACACGGAGTTTCCGGTTTATTTCGGCGAAAAACCAAGTGATTACGAACAAGGCTGCCTGGAAAACCAGCATTATGCCAATATAGCAGCAAGCATTCAAAAAGTACTTGAAGACATCATTCTAAAACAAGCCACATGCCTTTACAAATTAACCGGCCACAAAAAACTTTGTATTGCCGGCGGTGTCGCGCTTAACAGCACGGCAAACGCAAGGTTACTTCAGGAAGGCCCATTCGAAGAATTGTTTATACAGCCTGCGCCAGGAGATTCAGGTGCGGCAATCGGCGCAGCGGCATATGTTTACAATTCTGTTCTCGGAAATAAACGGACATTTATCATGGAAGACAGTTATTTAGGAAAAGCATATTCAAATGAACAAATCCGTATTTTTCTTGAAAACAAAAAAGTGAAATTTCAATACATACCAAAAGATGACACCCTCATTCGCGCGACCATAGACGCAATCATCGACGGTAAAATTGCCGGGTGGTTCCAAGGCCGTTTCGAGTGGGGGCCGCGCGCACTGGGTAACCGTTCGATATTAGCTGACCCGCGTAACCCCGGGATCAAAGATATTATCAATTCAAAAATAAAATTCCGAGAACCTTTCCGGCCCTTTGCTCCGGTAATTCTTGAAGAAGAGCTGGAAAACTTTTTTGAAATAAAAAATCTTTACCATGGACTTGTCAAGTATTTTGGCAAAAAAACAGGCGTCCCGATCTTGCTCAACACATCATTTAACTTAAAAGGCGAGCCTATTGTCAATTCTCCGGAAAACGCATATAATACCTTTATAGAAAGCGGGCTTGATATGCTTGTACTAGGCAGCTTTATTATAGAAAAGGAAAACCATGAAAAAACTAATTAAGAGTTTCCTAAGCAGAATAACCATAGTAAAGGAATTAATGAACTTTCTTTGGGAATATAAGCTGTGGTGGATGATGCCTATCGTAATCGTCCTACTTTTAGTCGGCATCTTAATAATCTTTACAGCTAATAATCCGGCAGCCGTTCCTTTCGTATATACACTGTTTTAAACCCGCTCATAAGCTCATAGAACCGAGATACGAAAGACGCCCACTCGCTTTGCGTGTTAAGACAACCACTCGCCACATTCGCTAGGACGAAAGGCGACAAATAGATTAAACCTGATAAGGTTTAAGGAAATAGGCATAGTTTTTTTCTTATAAACTTACGCGCTAAAAGCTAATTCAGCAACTTTTTCGGCAAACTTATATCCGCAACAACCACGCGCCCTGTCATCTTCGGGCCAAATTGTTTATAAAAACCATTTTTGGCCGCGCCAAAAGTAACAGTCGTATGCGCTTTAACGCAAACACCTAAAATATCTCCTGTATCAGCATTTAAACCCGAAGGGATATCCACCGAAAGCACCACAGAAGCGGATTTGTTTATTAAATTAATTACTTTTTCAAAAACCCCTTCTACTCTTTTATTCAACCCAATACCAAAAATCGCGTCAACTACCAATGAACTTTCAGAAAAAGATGATTTTATTTTTTTAATATCCTTATCTTGAGCAACCTCGATAATGCAAACCCCCATTTTTTTTAAAATCAGGTAATTAATTAAAGAATCTCCTTTAAGGCGTTTTTCGCTAGCTAGCACAAAAACTTTAACCATAACTTTATTATTAAAAAGATGGCGGGCGATAACAAAACTATCTCCTCCGTTATTTCCCGGGCCGCAAAAGATTATTGCTTTTCTGCTCTTCATTGCCGCAAGCAATTTCAAAGCAATTTCACTTGCTTTTATCCCGGCATTTTCCATAAGCACAATACCCGGGATACCGTATTCTTCCTGAGCGCGCCGGTCAATTTCTTTTAACTTACTTGAAGGATAGCTTTTTGTCATAGTTTTCACGATAAAATAAATACTCAAGAGGCTAAAAACCGCGGTTCCTTTTATCCCAAAATTTGCCTGTCTGCCGCCAGGCAGGCAAATTTCGGGATACCTCGATAGCCTGCCTAGCGGCAAGGCCGCTGGCAAGTCTAAATCCTATACGGATTCCTGCCTGTTGGCAGACAGGTAGACTATCGACCCTGCTGGGCGGATTTTTCCTGTTGTAAAATCCGGGATAATCTTCACGCATAAATCCCTAATTTTAAAACCTGGGATTTATACTTCTCGATTAAAAAAGGCGGATTATGCCGAGCATATCCGCCTTTAAAAATTTATCTTCCCGTTCTTACTGGAAAAGATATCTTGCTCTGGAATTAGACTTTGCATATATTGCAGCAGCCGCAGCAACCTTTATGGTCTCACCCGGAATAAAAGGCATTACCCCCAGCATTACAACCTGTGAAAATGAATATTTCATAAAAAAAGAAAGCCAAATCCCTCCGCAAAGATAAATTACGGCAACACTTAAACTCATTGCTGTCAATACCCTGAAAAATGAAAGCTCTGTTTTTACACGGTAATATTCAAGTGCTCTAGCAAGAACAAATGCCGAAAACACAAACCCTAAAATATAACCGCCTGTCGGCCCGAATAACTTTGCCAGCCCGCCTTGAGCTAAACTAAACACAGGTAACCCGATAGCCCCTAATCCAATATAAATAACTTGAGATAAGATCCCATCATTTTTCTTCAAAAAAGCCGCTGACAAAAGGACACAAAATGTTTGCAAAGTTATCGGCACCGGAGTAAACGGAAGCGGTAAATAGATGAAAGCTCCGGTTATTGTCAGTATTAAAAAAAATACAATGCCTATTGCCCGCAACAATTCATGATTGATAATTAACTCTTTTCTCGCAATTACTCCAACAATTGATTTTTGCATTTACCTTCCTCCTTAGAATCTACTCTGCCCATATTCCTATACTGCGGAATTTCTTATAACGGTTAGCAACCAAATCTTCCTCACTAATTTTTTTTAGCATGCTTAAATTTTTCTTCAATGAAGTTTTAAGCGCTGTCGCAACAGGTTTATAATCACGGTGTGCTCCACCCAGCGGTTCAGGGATAATTTCGTCGATTATTCCGATTTTCAGCAGATCTTCTGCTGTTATTTTTAAAGCCTGCGCCGCTTCCGGAGCATTAGCCCGGTCACGCCAAAGGATTGCCGCGCAGCCTTCGGGAGAAATTACAGAATAATAAGAGTTTTCCAACATGCATATCCGGTCTCCTACACCAATACCCAAAGCTCCACCAGAACCGCCTTCTCCGATTATTACAACAATTATCGGTACTTTAAGCTTTGACATTTCCTGCAGATTATAGGCTATTGCCTCTGCCTGGCCGCGCTCTTCAGCCCCAATACCCGGATAAGCTCCGGGAGTATCGATAAAAGTAACTATCGGAATTTTAAAGCGTTCGGCAAGCTTCATTAAACGCATAGCCTTGCGGTAACCTTCAGGATGCGGACTGCCAAAACTTCTGTATAAATTCTCCTTTGTATCCCTGCCTTTCTGATGGCCGATAATCATAATCTTTTCCTTGTCCAACATAGCCAGCCCGCAGATAATCGCCGGATCGTCCCTAAAACGCAGGTCACCGTGCAATTCAATAAAATCAGTCATAATCAATTCGATATAATCTAAGGTATACGGCCGTTTTGGATGGCGGGCAATCTGAACTTTCTGCCAGGCATTAAGATTATCAAATATCTCATGCTTTAGCTTTTCCAGCTTCTTTTCACATTTCCCTATTTCATCATTCAAATCGACATTCCGCTCTTTGGAAAAATTTCTTAACTCGGAAATTTTTTCTTCCATTTCAATAATCGGTTTTTCAAAACCTAATCCGGTCCCGTTCATAGATATCTTCTTTCCTTAATTAATCAATCATTCATTACGACTTCTGTGCCTACCGGAACAATCACAAACAACTCCTCAACATCTTCATTACGCATACGAATACAACCCTGCGTAAGCTGCTGTTGTATCGGTTGAGTATCCGTAGTCCCGTGAATACCATATCCGGGTTCAGATAAGCCCATCCAGCGGGTCCCAAGAATATTTTCCGCGCTTCCGGCAGGAACAACAGCACCGGTTTTATACCAAACAGGGTCAACAATTCTGTTAATAACCTTAAACTTTCCCACAGGCGTAGAATTGTTCTCACCCACTCCGACCGGATATTCCTTAATAATTTCTCCATCGGCCTTTAATAAAAGCTTTGTCTGCGATTTAAAAACCTCTATCGAGAAAACCGATTTAATTATCTTCAGTTTCATACTCGGCTTTATTAATGAACTCGCTAGATTATTACTGCGCATTATTAACTCAACATTTGTATTATATTGTTTGGCAATTTTGTATAATGTATCCCCTGACTTGATCTCATAAATAAAACTATTATCCGTTTGGTCACTTGAAAAAATCGAGTTTATATTTATTTCTCCCAATTTCTGTTTTGCCGTTTGAGCAGCTTCTCCATTAGGGTAAACGTCAATCAGTCTTTTAAATGTCTGTTTCATCTGTAATTTTTCATCCGCTTCGTCATAGATTTCCGAGATCTTCAGCAACGACTGTTCTGCCTGCAAACTTTGCGGAAACTCGCTTATAATATTTTCAAATGCCGCCAGCGCAGCTGCTGATTTTTCATCTTTCAGTTTTACTGCCTCTGCGAAAATTTTTTCCATCTTAGAGGATTTTACCGGAACTTTCTCTGGATTTTTTTTGCCTATCTTTATCACTTGAAAAAGTGCGAAAACCACGATTAAAACCGCAACAATTATTATAATGTTTCTTCTCATTTCTTCCCCCTTTAACAGATCCTATAAACTCACCACTAGAATAGCAACTAAAATTCCTAAAACAGCACCCATAAAAACCTCAATTGGAGTATGCCCGATAAGCTCAATCAAACGATCCTGTTTTACTTCGTGCTTTAAATAGATATCCTCCGCAATCCTATTTAAAAGCACGGCTTGACGGCCGGTCATTCTTCTCAACCCTTGCGCATCAAACATAATAATCAAGGCAAAAATCGCCGTAATCGCAAAAACTAAACTATTAAACCCGGCATACAATCCGACTGATGTAGCTAAAGAACTCACTCCGGCAGAATGAGCGCTGGGCATTCCGCCTGTGCTCAAAAGCCACTTAAAATCAAAGCGTTTATTTTTTATTATTCCGGAAAAAATCTTTATGCCCTGAGACATACCCCATGAGCAAAACGAAGCCCAAACAACTCTATTTTGCGCAACTTCTCTAAAAAAATAATGGGTTTCTTCTAATTGCATAGTTTTATAATTATAATATAATTTAAAATAAAAAGCAAATTTTTATTGACTAAAAATTAAGCTAAATTTATAATCTTTTACATAGCACCATGTTCCTGCTTACTAATTAACTTTGGGAGAGATCATATGTTCGCTAAAGTATTTAGCGCAAATGTGTTAGGAATAAAAGGTTATTTGATCGAGATTGAAGTAGATATCAGCCGCGGATTACCTCAAATTTCAGTAGTCGGATTACCTGATGCCGCGGTAAAAGAGTCAAAAGACCGGGTGCGTTCAGCTATTAAAAACAGTAACTTCCCCTTTCCGGTAAAAAAAATCACTATTAACCTCGCGCCGGCAGACACTAAAAAGGAAGGCTCTGCTTATGACCTTCCCATAGCCTTAGGCATACTTGCCGCTTGCGGGAATATCGAGCAGGAAAGCCTTGACAATTTTATTATTCTCGGAGAACTTTCTCTTGACGGTAAAATTAAACCTGTCAAAGGCATTATATCCATGATCCTTGGAGTCAGGAATCTAAGAAAAAAAATACTTATCCCGAAAGAAAACGCGCAGGAAGCCGCTGTTGTCAGTGATGAACCAGTTTATCCGGTAAATTCTTTACTGGAAACAGTAGATTTTCTCAAAGGAGAAACAGAGATTAAAGAACAAAAAGTCAATCTCAAAAAGGAATTCAAAAAATATTCTCAATATGAAATGGATATGTCTGATGTAAAAGGCCAGGCTTTTGCCAAAAGAGCTATAGAAGTTGCAGTAGCGGGAAACCACAATATCCTTCTTCTCGGCCCTCCGGGATCCGGAAAAACAATGCTTGCCAAGCGGATTCCAACAATTTTCCCAGAGATGAACTTAGAAGAATCTCTGGAAACAACAAAACTATACAGTATCAGCGGGTTACTGCCAAAAGATCAAGCACTTATTGCTGTACGGCCTTTTCGAAGCCCGCATCACACTACAAGCGATATTGCCCTTGTCGGCGGCGGATCTAATCCAAAACCCGGAGAAGTCAGCCTGGCAAACAACGGAGTGCTTTTCCTGGATGAATTGCCCGAATTCAACCGCAACGTACTGGAATCCTTAAGACAGCCTTTAGAAGACGGCTCCGTAACCATCAGCAGGGCATCAAAGTCGATTAGCTTTCCCTGCTGTTTCATGCTTGCCTGCGCCATGAACCCCTGCCCGTGCGGATATTATACTCACCCGACAAAAGAATGCCGCTGTAATCCGCACCGGATTGAACAATACCGTTCAAAAATATCCGGGCCTCTTTTAGATAGGATTGATATTCATATCGAAGTCCCGCCGATTGATTATAAACAGCTGGCTGAAGAACAAGCAGGAGAATCTTCCGCTAATATTCAAAAAAGAGTCAATAATGCCAGGAAAATCCAGCACAAGCGTTTTAAAAAATCTAAAATACACGCCAATGCCTATATGTCGCATACCCAAATTCAAAAACACTGCCGGCTTGATGAACAGTCAAAGAAACTTCTAAAAATGGCAATTGACGAACTGGGATTATCCGCCCGCGCTTATGACAAGATATTAAAAATCTCAAGGACTATCGCGGATTTAGCGCAAGTTGAAAACATTAATGCAGAACACATAGCTGAGGCGATACAATATAGAAGTCTCGACCGCAACATCATTAGTTAGATTTCTTACATACGTTTAAGATGACTTCCTTCAACAAATTTATATCTTTTTGTTCAACAAATTACCGGTTCATTTAGCCTATCAGTAAAATATTTCTATATGGCAGTAAGCACCCATCACAAGCCATATACCAGTGTACCCCAGCTAAAAAGACAGGCAGCACTTTCTTATTTTTCTTTGGGAAAAAGATATTTTAGCATTTCATCTAATTCTTCATCATTTATCCAGGTTGGGCTTTTCTCCTGCATTCTTTCTAATACTTTCGTCCAATTCTCTTCATTAAATTTTTGTTTAGAAAGAAACCCCTGCGTATGGCACCTGCCGCATTTTATTTCAAAAGATTCTTCCCGATTATCTTCTTTAGCAACTTCTAGCTTTAGGTTTTTATTATTCACTGGATCAGTCCAGTATTCATAAATTTCTTCTGCTTGATCAACACCAATTATAAATGAAAAATCCTTTCTCATTCTTTCTATAGATCTTGCCCAAGCGCGTTTTGTTTTTTTTCCATAAAGCACCTTTTCTTTTTTAATCCGCTTGTGGCACCGAACACACATTTCTTTAAATAGGCTTCCCCTCTCTACTCCATAGCGAGAAGCCAAAAGAGAAATAACTTTTTCAGCAATCTCATCACTTAACCACTCAGGTGCTTTATCCTGCATCCTCTTAACTGTAACCATCCATTGGCCATGACTTTTCCTTACAAAAAATATTCTTTTCAAATCATGGCATTTAAAACATTTGTTTTGGAGCAATTCTCCGCCGGCACAATGACTTTCATCTTTTTTAAAAAAAGATGGCAACCTAAGAATCAGTACAATTACAACCCCGATCGCACAATATATCGCAATCTGCTTTATTGTCATAACAATCTTATTATATTATATTATATTATATTTTTTTTCTATTCATATTCAGTTATATACGCCTTATTACCTCTGAGAGTTAAAGTAGAAACATCGTAAATCTTTTTCCCTGTATTTTTATCCGTTCCTTCCAAGAAAAAATTTACTATAACTGTATCTACTATCTTGGATTTTGACGGGCAAAATTCTTTTACTAAAAGCGAACGCACAAAACTATCATCGGATATATGTTCAAAATCATAAAAATCATAATTTGGGAATTGCACATTTACCTCTTTCGGGGAGAATTTATATATAAACTCATTTTTTATTACGGCCAATTTCCCTTCATCGAGTATAGCTCCAGGCATAACTGCCGTATAGCTAACTTGCGGATTATTTATTTTTCCTGATATTACCGCATTCAAATTTAATCCTTTTTTGGGATCAAATTCAAAGTATTTAGGTCTTTTAAATGAAAAAAACTTTTCTTTTATATTATCATCAACATAAATATTGTAGGTGCCATCCGCGGTACCAATAACATCCCCTATTCTATCTTGATACCAGCATTTTTCTTTTATTTTATAAACTCCCGGTTCATCCGTTATTGCCACATCAGGACTCATCTTCAACACTCCTATTTTATTGCTCATACCGCTAGAAATAACATTTTTCCCATTCGGAAATATAATCTCCTTACTGCAATTTATACCGCTAACCGGAGGGAAAACCATACCGCCAATGCCAATTGGCTCTCCGGCCTCATATATTACACCGGGCGACGGCGCTCCAGCCTCAAAAATATAAAACTCGCGTCCATTAACTTCGAGTAACGGCTCGCTAAAAGGAGCTACTACGCGGTTAGCATTTGAACCTTTGGGAATTATTATTGCCATAGCGGCATAAATCCCATAACAACTTTTATTATTTTTTAAATCCCGAAATACACATCCTCCCATAAAACGATATATATCCTGCGGTAAATCTCCGTATTTACCTACATTAAACTGATTGCCAAAAGCATTAAATGCCGGGCTTGTAGGCCAATACGAATCTCGGAACTTACATTCTAGATCAGCAGTAAATGTCCTGGTAATTATACCCGGTCGTATTGCCGAGAAGTAAAAATATGCCTGTGTAAGCATACTTTCAGGGAAATTATACGGATGAATCTCATTTTCTGTCGTAGTCCTAATCGACTCATTTTTGTCATCCTCAATACTAAGCCTTGCATCTATAGCATTTGCCCCTTCAGGGGTCGAAGCAATAAACATTATATCTCCACTATAATAGGGCAATGTTAAGTTAACACAATTGTTATAGTCTATTTCCTCTGAACTAAAAATTTTATTTTTAGAGAATCCACCTTCGGTATGCAAATTAAATCGAGCTTCAGGCTCATTATTCGGATAAAATGGCCTTGTAAATTTTCGTCCATGCACAATCATTTGTATATCAGAAGGAGCTATAACTGAACTTCCAGCCTGATCCCCCATCCAAATAACTCCGGTTGAGTCTTTATAAACCGCATTTATTTTTGCTAGATATTCACCTGGTTCTATAAAATTAATTTTTTCTTTTGAATAAAAATAACCGAACCTGCTTGCATCTCCTTCAACCTGCCATTTTTTGACATTATGCTCATCAGAATTAATATATTCTTCTACCTCTATACTTACCTGTGCGGGGAAAGACGGATGTACAAAAACAGAGGTTGGATAGCTATCTCCAACCTCAAACGGGGAGCCGGGTTTTACACTGGTTGCAAAAGTTAAACGGCGCGCAACCCATAAATGATACGTTCCGCCTCCATTGTATTTATTGCCCCATATATCTTCAATCCACCCCTTCAAGATTATTGTATAATGTCCATACTGATCAAATTTAAAATTATAACATTTTTGTGTAGTCCCCGCTCCAAATTTCGTTTTTTTATTGATTTTACTTACTCCGAAATCTTTTTGTTTACCATTTGGCATTTGAATCTTAACGGAGAATTCTCCGCTTTTATAATTTAGTGCTATTGGGACACAAAACGGAAGTATCTTTTCAACAAACGAGATACCCGCTTTATCCGCAAATAAGGTCGGAAAATCCGGCTCGATATTAAGCGTTTTACCTGGCGGAATAATAAACTTATCTGGGACATTATGACGCGGACTTAATCTAAAATACGGCTTATCTTCTTCAGCTAAAATACCATGGACACCCATTTCAACTTTATTTAAGAAAAGCGACCATATCATTTTAGGCGTGACAGGATTGCCAATTATAAAAATTGGAGAGGCATACGTCTTTTGAGAAAGCGGCAATTGTCCATGAAAAGAAATGTGAGAATAATTATACGGATCAAGTCGTAAGGGCGCAATCAATGAAAGCCTTCCTTTAAATTGGCTGCCGTCTTTCTTAAACACAGGCGAAAAATCTAAAAAAAACCGATAATAACCATCCGGCAAATTATCGGGAATCTCTTTGACTAAACTGAACTCAACTTGAACACTATTTTTGTTAAAAGCCATTTCTTTTTTCATCCTGACACTTTGAATGTCCAGAATAGAATTATAGCGAGATAGCATTTTCCCATCTCCTTCAAGCCATGGCAATGCAAAAAATTCAATCGGCATTCCAGTTGGCGTTAGCCCCGAAGACATAAAATTATTAACAATTAAATGCGGACGACCGTCTTTATCAAAGATCCTTTCTGTAATCAGGTTCAATTCAATTTTTTCAAGCAGATCCCTGTATTTATTAAATTCTTTTGATTTCACTGTGAGCCGCACATTCAAAGATATTTCTTCTTTCACTTTAAACGTAAGCTTATTTAGTGAACAATCTGCTTTCCAAAAACCACCGCCTAATATTTTTTCTGATAAAACCCAAGAAGTTACCTGCTCTTGCTTTTGTGCATAGAGTAAAGAAAGATTAGGCCTTAAAATCAAGGCGATTGTTAAAATACTAAGATGAAGAAAAATTTTTACACGAGAATATTTCATTTTTAGGTTACGCACGTTTTTAATATACTCACCATAATAGTTTTATCTGCTATTTTTTAATTCATAGTAAACACTTTAATTCCCTCCAGCAAATCACCGCAGTACAGCCCTGTTTTAATACAATTGCTGGCTGGGAATTCACTGTATAAAATTAAAACTTTGGGAAAGAGCTTTTGTTTTATTAAACTCATCATGACTATCCATGTATTACTGCGCGGTGAATTAGTTTGCATTTTAAGCTTAACAACAAAAAACTTGTTCAGAAACGTAAATACTAATGTAACAAAAAGGCACCAAAGAGTAAAATATTTTTTTAATAACAACTCTCCAGGATATCTATTATTTAATTAAAAAATTAATTTAACACTTTTGATTGTTCAGGCACTTTACTTGATTATTTCTAAAAATGGCAATTGACGAACTGGGATTATCCGCCCGCGCTTATGACAAGATATTAAAAATCTCAAGGACTATCGCGGATTTAGCGCAAGTTGAAAATATTAATGCAGAACATATAGCTGAAGCGATACAATACAGGAGTTTGGATAGGAATATTACAGGTTAAGTTAAAAGTTAAAAGGCAAAAGTGTTTTGCAAAAGTAAAGGGCCACCAAGTTACAAAGTCACCAGGTCACAAGAACACAAATAACATTTCTTACCGTTGATGCAGAATTAAAAGCAAGAATTATTAATTATAAATGATAAATTATTAGTTATAAATTATAAGATCTATTTTCTTTTAAACCAGAAACAACCAAAAATCCCGACTAAAAACATCAATATCGTGGAGGGTTCGGGGACGACGTTAGGAGTCATTAAGAAGGCATGGGTTTGACCATTGATAACACCACTACCCACAATCTGGCCTAACCCATTAATTTTGTTTGCTTGATGTAAAGACCAAGCAGAACCTACAGGAAGTAAACCATTAAGGTCTTTCATTTCTCCATTCTCCCATAAAAATGCATGGCCATCTGACACTCCTACCACTTGACCGGAATCATTTATCCCATATGCTTGACTATCGTTATTATCACCCAACGTGCCTAAATCTCTTATTGTTCTATTTTCTTCCCATAAGCAGGCATGTAACTCATTATTTGCTGCACGAGAAAAACCTACTATCTGGCCGGAATTATTTATTCCCCAAGCTTCGCTATGCGTGTCATTATTATTACTAAGTGTGCTTAACTCTATCATTGTATAGTTTTTCTGTAAAAATGCATGAATATAACCGTTTCCTATATTAGAATAACCTACTACTTGGCCAGAATCATTTATTCCTGTGCCGAAACTGGAATTACCACCCAAGGTGCCCAAACCTCTCATTGTTCCGTTTTCCCATGAGAATGCATAAAGAGGCCCCCTTATATCCATACTAGACATTCCTGTTACCTGGCCAGAATTATTTATTCCCTTAGCCCAACTTTCATAATCAGCCAACGTGCCTAAATCTTTCATTATTCCGTTTTCCCATAAGAATGCATGGTTATAACTGAAATAACTGTCTAATCTAGTAGCAGAATAGCCTACTACCTGACCGGAATTATTTATCCCAGTAGCAACGCTAGTATTTCCACCCGACAACGTTCCTAAATCGGTAATTTCATACTCCGCTGCGTAAACAAAGACACTAGGCAGACAAGTACTTAACAATATTGCCAGGCTCAAAAAGACCAGTTGTTTTCTTTTTGTAAACATATTTATACCTTGTTTAATCATAAATTTAAATTGTAAAAAATATACCATGCAATTTATAATTTTTCAAGGTGACACAATAGGACAAACATAGACAGTTAATTAACCTAGCTAAGCATAAGTATGCAGGCAGTCTACGTAATTTTACAATTTTTAAAAAATTTTTCCTTAGGCATATTAAAGTAGCCGTACTGTAATTCAGGGAATTTATCCCCCAGCCGCTGTATTACTGAACGAATACCTAAGAGACTGCTATTATCGCAAACCTTTAATCTTTTAAAGTAACGCAGAGGATCGTAGTTTAAATTTCTCCACTGAATCATGTCTATCCTGGTATTTTTAACGAACCGCACTAATTCATCAAATTCATCTTCTCTATCCGTAAACCCAGGCATGACCAGGTAATTTAAAGAAACGAATTTCTTATACCGCTTGGCCGCCGCGATTGAATTACAGACGTCGGCAAATGAATAACCGCGCGGCAAATAATAACGCCGGTAAAATTCTTCCCTTACACTGTTAAGGCTAACACGCATGCTGTCTAGGCCGGCCTCGCATAATGCTTGGACCTGCTCGGTCAAGCTGGCATTGGTATTCATGTGAATAGTGCCGCGAGAAGTTTTTTTGCGGATTAACCGTATCGATTCCCTGATAATATCAGCTTTCAGTAAAGGCTCTCCCTCGCACCCCTGGCCAAAACTAACTACCGGATTTGACGCGGCTCTAATATGCATAATCGCGATTTCCGCTATTTCTTCTGCTGCCGGCACAAACCTTAAACGAGGCTGGGTTGCAGGACAAGAACCTTGAGGCTGAAAAGAAATACATCCGATGCAGCGGGCATTGCAATAAAGAGAAACCGGTAAAGGGCATTCATATTTACCTAAGAAGAAATTCACTGCGTTCGGGCAAAAATTTATTAGAGCGCAATCAGCCAAATGTTTAATAAGGCGATTTTTAGTATTTTTAAACATCTGTACTTTTCTGCGAAGTTCTTTCCAATCCACAGAGCTCATATCGTGATTTTTTCTTAAGTCGACTTTAACAGCCGGGACATAATAAGCGCCTTTATAGTAGGCAACCATTGAATATGAGAAAAGCGGTAATATGCGCGCGCCATTTTTTTCTTTATATGCAGGGTAAAACAACCCTGTATACCCTGGAGGCAGGAATACCGCAACCGGAAGAAAATTTTGCAATCCCTCATAAGAGCGCTTGCGGATATTAAATCCAATGGGGTACCTTTCAGGCAGAAAAAAAAGTTTACTTCCCCGAGGCAATGGAATCATATCCTCGCAAGCCGCCAGCGATATTTTCCCGCCTCCTTGAGCGCAAGGATAAAACCCAGGCATCTCTAATATTTTCTGTTTTTTATCTGCTACAATCAGAGCAGGACTAGACATAAAATAAAAACACTTTCAGGAATTTAATTACTCTGCATAAAATGCAGTATACTCTTTTACCCTCTCTTGTCAAATAAATCTTTATCTATTTTAAAGCTTGTTTTATACTGTAAAAAGCGGTAAGTTTTTTTACAAAGGTTACCTATGAGCATCTTAAAATTAAGAGATAAAATAACACTTATTACTTTCGGACTGTGCTGCGCATTCGCCGCTATTGAATTATTTATGCAGTTAAGCGGATTAATCCTTGCAAGAAGCCATTTATCACCTAATAATCATATGACCTTAAAAAAAAATACCCGAATTCTTTGCCTCGGAGATTCTTTTACCTATGGGATCGGAGTCGCTAAGGAAGAATCATATCCCGGACAACTTCAGGAAATCCTTAATAAGCTTAATACAAAAACAAATTATACCGTAATAAATAAAGGCTTTCCCGGGATAAATTCTTCTTTACTTTTATCTGATTTTGAAAAAAATCTAAATGAAACTTCCCCGGACATAGTTATTATCCTTATCGGATGCAATGACCACGGAATATTTAAAGGAATCGATTCAGGTTTTCAAATTAAAACAATTCAACTACTCAAAAATATTTTATCCGTAGTAATAAAAAAAATTCCACTAAAACAAAATTCCATCTCTCGTAATTCAACAAAAATTTTTCTGCAAACAGAAAAAACCGCCAGCCCGGATAGTTTTATTAAAAAAAATCCGCAGGATGACATCTCCCGCCTTATTTTTCTCGGCAATCTCCACCGCTCAAAAGATGAATACGACAAATCCTTTGAATATTACAACCTTGCTTTAAAAACTGACCCATTAAATGCTGCTGCTAAACTGGAGCTTCTGCGTGCTCTTAAGCTAGCACAGCAATTCCCAGAAGCAATTAACTTGGCATTTGAAATCATTAATTATTCTCAAACTAAAACGGAAGTTTATATTGAATTAGCGAATATATTTCAGATAATCTCTAACGGCTGGCAGTTCATTTATTTATGCAATCAGGTATCAGAAGCTAATATGCAAGATTATTCAAACTTACCAAATAATAACCTTAAAATAATAAAAACTTCTAGGCCTGAATATACCGTTTTGCGGAAAAAGAAAATACTCCAGAACTTACTGGAAACCGCGAGTACTTACTACTGCCTAAAATCATATAACAACGCGTTCGATTATTTTCGGGAGGTTTACAATCTTTTCCAACGCGTTTGCTTAATAGATAAGTATACATTTACAGCCTGCCCGGAGGCGGTAAAATATGAATTATTAACTATTTTTCGGCATGAAATCGGCGATTGCGTTATATATAAAAATTTGACTGATATCGCTTTAATATGCCAAAAGAAAAACCTGCGGCTTATCTTGCTCAGTTATCCCGAATACTTACCTTATTCCGTAAAAAAAGTCTCCCTGGAACATTCTATCGAACTATTTGACATTAGAGAAGAATTTAAAAAACAGACAAGTACAGGCACGCAAAGTAAATATTTTCTAGAGAATGATTCGCATTGTTCTGCTTTAGGAAATTCCCTTATCGCCCGCTATATTGCACGGAAACTAACCCAACCATCAGAAAAATAGCGCCATTAAACCAACCCGAACAAATCAAAAATCCTAAAAATCCTTTTATATTTATTTTTTTGATTTAGAATTATTGCCGCTTTGCAATTGACGAAAAAATATTTTTCTAAGATTAAGAATATCTACGCAAAAAATTATCAGAAAAGCTAAAACAAGCGCAAAAATTATTTTAAAAGAGATTTTTGATTTTAAAGGAACAACTCTTATACTATAATTAGGGTTTGAGAACAGATAATGTGTCTCTGTTTCCAGGATAATCCGCAGTTTAAGTTTCTCTCTTATTTTAGAAAACCTTCCGGCATTATCTTTTGCCCAAACAATAACTTTCGCGCAAGAATAAGGATTGCTTAATCGCCTGTCAACTTCCTTAAATGCCGACTTAGCGCTCAAACGGCCAGTCAATGCCGCAAGTATTTGCGCTACAAACTCAGAATCAGCGCTTAAAATATCCTGCTCATCCGTCTGCTCCTTAACCGCTTTTTGCAGAGGGTCAAACATATCAGGATAATACAGTGTTTTAAAATTCACATCATCTTGAGAAATCCCTGAAGCAAGGTTAATATAAGTTGAATTTAGAATATTAATCTCCGCTTTTGCCCCGTTCAAATCAACAGTAGGATGCAAAAAGAAAATTATAATAAAACTCAAAATGCCCCCTGCGTTTTTGTATTTTTTTGCTAATCTCATCTGCCAATCCGAAAGAAAATAAGCCCCAAAATAAATAAACCCCAAAATCCCCTGCGCGGAAAAAAACCGGAACGGGTATTTAAAAAATATGATCAGGCCGGCGATGCTATATCCTGCAAAGAAGAACCTTTCATTACTTGGAATTTTTTTTAAAACCGAAAAAACCGCGCTTATCCCTAAAACAATAATAAATATGCTGAACCTGCAGGATTTTGCCTGTTCGACTAGCGCAATGGAAATGTGGCCAAAATTCTTGATTATATGCGCTAGAAAAGGGGCCGCCAGCAAAAAAGAATACCCGGCAATCTTTAAATAAGACAGCCTTAGTGTTCTGTTGAAAATCGCGGTAAAGATAAAAGAGAAAAATATGATATATGACATAGCCGCATGCGTGTAAAAAGACAAGCCGAGAAATAAAATTGCCGAAACTATTTTCCCGATTTTGGAAAAATACCAGCTTAGCATTCCGAATATGATTGCCAGTGAAGCCGGGATAAACGCCGAGATTGAGGCAAAAAAAGAAAAAAAACTCATCGATAAAAGCAAAAAATAACAGGCAATCACAGGAGATGCCTGTTTTCTTAAAATAAAATAAAAACACAGAAAAAACAACGGAACTATCAAAAATTCAGTCAAGCCTAACGCTGTTAATCCAGAAAATCCGAGAAGTTTAAGCGCGGCTATGATAATATGATAAACTGGAGGATAAAGCTGCGGCCGCAAAGACGGAGCCACGCTCCACCAGTCAACCCCCACCCACCCTCCTGATTTAATAAAAGCCTGCGCGCACGATAAATGGTAATATCCGTCAATAAACTGCGGGCCGCTGATAAGCTTAGGAAAAGAAAAAAAGATTATTAATACGGCCATAACCGCGCTTAACGCGTCGTAAATCTTATAGTTAGCTTTTTCCTGTATCATAAAAAAATCCTAACTTTTTATCTAAAATACCCTAACGCAAAAATGAAGCTAAATCCGTATATATCCCGAACACCCCGTTTTCTTTCAGCTCCTTAAGCAATTCTTCATCATTAACCGTATGCACATATGCCGGCACGTTTATTTCCTTTAGCATTCGCGGCAAGTTTGTAAGCCCGCGTTTTATCGGCATTGTCACTGCCGCTAAATAGTTTTTTTTAGCGAAATTCACAATCTCTTCATCCAAATAATTGCTTCGGTATAAAGTCAAAATTATATGCCTATAACCTAGCTTGCGCGCCAAGAAATATTCCTCAAAATCATACACCTGGGGAATAAAATTTTCAACCATTATAGGGAACTGCCCCTTTATTCTTTCTAACGCCGTTATATTATTTGTCTTAATATCGGTAATTACAAAAACATCTTTATTTCTTTTTAGCCAATCAATAAACTGCTCAAGCGTCAATTGACGCAGGCCTTCTTTCATTTTAAAATTTTTAAACTCTTCCAGGCTGCGCCTGCCTGCTGGCTCATTAAAAAGCATTTTTAAAACAGTTGCCCAGTCATGGAGCAAGACCAATTTACCATCACTTGTCCATTCAAAATCAAGCTCTATAAAACGGAAACCCTTTTCATAATTATAATCTAATGCCTCTTGCGAATTTGAATAAGCAACGGTATTGATACTGCCGCCGGCATGAGCAATAAATGGGGATAAAGGAAGCAGCTCTTTGGCATAATTATTATCTGCGCCAGAGGACACAACCTTATCATTGAAAAACATTGACTGGGAGGAAATAATGTTAAATAATTTTAAGACAAAAAACGCAAAAATCAATATTAAACATAATAGAAAAAAACTTCTATGGTTTTTCAATGCTAGCTTCCCCCAAAACTAAATTTAAAAATACTTTTACTGGCTTAACGAAAACTTTTCACCAATCAAAATATCCCTGTCCAACACTTTGATATTTTCCATCCATTTGATAATCTCTTTACAATCGGTGTTTTCTTCTGTACCTTTACCGGCCCCTCTTGTCCGTTTATTATTATCAAAGGAGTGCTTACATAGTTGCGCAACATTTTCGCGTCAAAATTATCTACACTACTTGTTAACAATCCGCTTTCAACATAGGGCTGAAATTTTTTTCCTAATGGAGGCAAATGATCTCCCAATATAACCAGCAGTGCATGAGGATCTTCTTTTAAAATTGTACTAATAAAATTCATGGCTTCTGCTGTATTATAGCGTATGAGATTCGCATAACGGTTTACTTCTTTTATTTTTGAACTGGTTCTAATAATTGGCGGCCGCTTTTGTTCATTAAGCAAAAACGGCCAATGGCCGGTAAGCGTTATAATATAAGTAAATTTCGGTGCATCTTGAGCATGTTTTTCTTTTAATATATCCATCGATTGCCGGTACAAAGATTCGTCCGACAATGTCCAGTTATTCATATCATCAAGCTCAAAATCACCGATTGAATAATAAAAATCAAACCCCAAACGGTTATACGCGTTAACCCTGTTCCAAAATGAAGGTATATACGGATGCAATACAACCGATTCATAACCAAACTCTTTCAAATAAGCCGCAAGGCCAGGAACCTTATTTTTAACAGTTGTTTGGAATAAAATTCTTTTGTCATAAAGATTTGCGGGATGCCCGGTAAGAATTTCAAATTCAGGGTTTGCCGTTAACCCGCCATAAACTGAAGTTAAGGCGAAAGAATTTCCTGATTTATTCCAAAGCTCTCTGAACCCGGAAGCAAAAGGATCGTCTGAAAACTTAATATTTTTTAACAATAACGGATCCCATAAGCTTTCCATCAGAATCACCACTACATTTCGCAACCCTTCTTTCTTTTGGATTTCACTTTGCTTATTTTCCAGAAAACCTAATTCTCTAATAGCTTTGTCAACTTGCCCTTTATCAGGAGCTTTTAGACGTTCAGAAAAAAATTGGGCGCTGTTATAAATAAGATAAATCGTTGCTCCGCTTATACGGTAATTATTTATTTGATTCCAACTCTGGAATGCGTATTTTGAAATAAAAAAATTAACAACCATATGGGGATTAAACCTTAAAATCAATGCAAGAATAATTACAACTCCCAGGCAAACAAACGATTTTTTCTTATGAATCTTTAAATTAAAAAAAAATAATCCAGGTATTAAAATAAAAGGGCCAACTAAAAGACACTTCTGCGGAAAGTTCAGGACATGATACAGGGCTGAAAAAGAGAAAATATCATCAATAGTCAAGGGAGCGCCGAGGATGCTAAGCTTAAGAGCATTTCCCAGATAAATAAAAGATAAAAATACTGCCTGTAAAATTATAAATAAAAAGATTCTCCTGGCAAAACCAAACAACAAATATGCAATAATTACCTGGGCTAACCAGTCAAAGAAAAGCCCCCAACAGATTAAATTAAGAGAATAGACTAATTCTATAAATAACTGTAAGGATATATAAATCAATGTGGTTGAAATTAGCGGGACCAATAGCTTTACTTTTAATATCCCGGATAATTTACTCTTCAATTTTTTGGCAGTATCACTCTTATGCAAATTAAACATACTTTAATTATATAAACTAACATCAGAAAATACAATATGTTAGTTAAATTAAAAAGGGATGGTCCTTGGGGGGTGAATATGGACCATCCCATCACACCAGACGGTGTGATTAACAGCTTAAAACTTTACAAAATCATACTGCGAATTTTATGCTTTGCTCTTTTCTTCCCGCAACGCTTTTTGGGCGTCATAATATTCCTGCCAAATAGTGTAAAATTTAGTACTTATCCATTTGCCCCGGACAAAAGCTTCTACTACTTTTCCGGAGGAACTATCAACCAGAACAGGATATTCTTCCAACCCGGCATAAATTATTTCTTCCTTATATTTATTATACTCAATCACTTCAACCCCCCTATTACTTTTTTTGTAAAAACACAACTCAAATTGTTTTGTTTTTACAAAAGCCCTTTTTTATAAAGCATAAAGTGTACCAATTCTTTCTTAAAATATATATTTTATAACTTATTGTATAAACTATAGTTATGAACAGCAAAATTCCCCCTTTCCCAGCCAGCCCCTTTTCTTGTCCATGGATTTAAACAAATTGTTTACAACTTCAACACTTTAAAAATAAAAAAACAGCTGAATATTCATCCGCTGTTCTAAAAGATAATTACTTTAGTTTATATTTTAATACGATCTGTGCTTATTATAAATTAACGTTTTAGTTTTATTTTACGGTATATCCGGCACTCCCCATCTACTGTTTCAAATAAATCTCTAGCCTCTCCAAGCAGATTTTCTGAAGTGCCTAAAACAAAATATCCTCCAACAGAAAGCGCTTCATAAAATTTCATGATCAAATGCTCCTGAAGGCTGCGGTTAAAATAAATAAAGACATTCCGGCAAAGAACCATGTCAGCATCCGAAACCGACGGATCATGAATAAGGTTTTTCTCCTGAACTCTCACAAAATCTTTAACATGAGGGACAACCTGGTACTTATCTTCTATAGGAATAAAAAACCTTTTTTGCAGATAAGGCGATAATGTCTTTATACATTCCTTTGAATACTTTGCGGCTTTAGCCAACTGCAGGCATTCTTTATCTATATCAGTCGCTACAATTTCCAGCCCGGGAGCCGGCTTCTCTAACTCCAAAAGCAAATAAAATGATATCGCTAAAGTATATGGTTCTTCGCCGTGAGAACAACCAGCACTCCATATTCGGATCTTTTGCCCGGGATATTCCTTCTTACGGGCAATAATTTCAGGAAAAATACTCTCATTTAACTTCGCCCACACATGCGCATCCCGAAAAAAAGATGAAACATTGATCGTCATAACTTCAAATAACTTTTCATATTCCTGCGGTCGATGTACCAGCACTTGAAGATATTCAGAATATGAATTGACATTACAGGCGCGCATGCGCAAAGCAATCCTTCTTTTTAAAAGTCTGTCCCGATAATGAGAAAAGTCAGCACCGCGATCAAGTTTTATTTGCTGCATCAAAAGCTGATAAGCTTCTTCTGTCTGTTCCTTTTCTACCTCATGTCGGGGTTTTTCAGCGACAAGTTCCATAGCCTTAACTAACTCTTTAAGAATTACTGATGACTGCTCAACTTTAGTCTGGTCTATAAGAGTACGCATTGCCCCGGAATCAGAAGTTACATACTTCGGGGGGACTCTAGATAACACATACGCAACAATATCTTCTTTACAAATATCGCATTTACAGACATCAAAACGCATTGCGAACATATCGTTAAGATATTTTTTAACAATATCTTCCATTATATTGTAAGCTTTCACTTTTTCTTCGCTCCTGTAATTTTTTCTTTTATTTCATAAACATCTCTTAAATGTTTACGCATTACCTTTGAAATCTGCGAAACAATTCCCGGGTCAAGGACTAGATAAAAAGATCCGTCAATTTTTTTCTGGCCGTCGATAAATGTCATTGTATGCATATAAATCTGCGCTTTATTGTCAAAGTCTGAAATCCCGAATTTAATCACTTCAGACAAAGGGCCGCTGGAAAGAATCGGAATGGAAGGAATCACTAAATCGTCAAGGAGCAAACTCATAGCACCGGTGTAAGCCGACACCACTACATTGCCTATTTCTTTAATGGTAGAAACACCCAATTGAGTCAGAAAACCCTGAGTATGTTTGCCTTGTTCACTAAAACTCGATACAAATTCATACGCGCTTTTTTCTTTAAATATCAGGGACACTTGCCCTAACACTCTTGATAAAAGCTTGCAATGCACACCAACAACAATCTTAGTTTCTTCTTTATAATAATTTTCAATTTTCTGAAAAGGAATAATATCCAATTTCGGAGCCTCTAATGAAATCTGGCGGTTAATCATCTGCGAAAAAACAAGCGTAGAATTGCAAGCACAAATACTGCCAACCTCTCTTATAATATCTTCTGTACTTATTTTTACTTTTTTTTCCATTTCTGCCCCCATAATTTTAAAAACAAAAATATTTTAACATAAAAATTCCATGTTTACAATAAGTTTTAAAAACTATCTTAAAACTAGTTTTTTATGTTTAATTTTCTTCTGGAACTATAATCCCAGCCCACTTAAAACCCTCTTCATATCTTCAGGTAACGGGGCCTCGAACTCCATAAATTTTTTATGATACGGATGAACAAACCCAAGCAATTTAGCATGCAATGCATGCCGATTAAGAAACTCCCCCTTTGCGGCTTTCCATAAGCGCGATCTCCTAAAAGCGGATGCCCTAAATACGCCATGTGGACACGGATTTGGTGAGTTCTTCCTGTCTTAGGCTGAATTTCCAAAACACTAATATCTTTAGTGCGTTTTATAACCCGATAATAAGTAACCGCATTGCGCGAAGACACAGGTGGAATCGCGCGAGTTAAAACCCGTGGCTCATTTCTCTTCCCCCTCCCTCTGGAGCGTTCCGCTATAGGGGGCTGGCTGCAGGATAAAACTGCCATTTTTTTCCAGTCAGCCGGACTGCGGCTAATCGGCATATCCACTTGGCCCTCATCATACTCAACACACCCCAAAACTATAGCCAGATAAATCTTTTTTACAGTCCTTTCCTTAAACTGTTCCGCCAGATACCGGTGAGTTTTATTATCTTTGGCAAGAACTAAAACTCCGGAAGTATCTTTATCCAAACGGTGCACTACCCCAAGCCTAAACTCGCCGTTCAAATCAGAAAGCTTCTCTGTATGAAAAAGCACGGCATTAACAAGAGTATCATTAAAATGTCCGGCGCTTGGATGCACCACAATACCCGCAGGCTTATTTACAACCATCAAATACTCATCCTCAAAGATTATCTCCAGCGGAACATCTAACGCAGTGATTTTTTGCCGCACGGGCAAAGTTTTAAAAATAACCTCAATTTGATCTCCTTCTTTAAGCTTCTGATGAGCCTTTACAAGCTTGGCATTAACGCAAATTAAGTTTTCTTTAATAAATTTTTTCACATCAGAGCGGGAATAATCACTGGCAAGTTTATCCGCCAGATATTTATCTATCCTCTGCATCGCATGTTTTTTGTCTACATAGAAAAATAGCTTTTTATTCAAGGTATACCGCCGTTCTTTTTTTAATATACACATAGCCAGCCGAGCCAACCGCAAAAAGAAAAATACTTATACACTGAAAAAGCGTTAATCCCAAGCATATTACAGGATTGTCCGCCCGCAAGAATTCAATGAAGAAACGGAGCAAGCCGTAAAGCATCATGTAAGAAAAAACCGTTTGACCGTAAAATTTCTTTTTATTTTCTATTTTTAGCAAAACAAAAAAAAGCATAAAAAGCAATACGGAAGAATATATCTGTGTCGGATGCCCGGAAATTTTTATGCCGAATAAATTAAAAATAATTCCCGGATAAAAAGCTTTACCGTAGCAGCATCCGTTAAAAAAACAACCTATGCGGCCAAAAGCATGCGCTAATGGGGCATAGACAGCTAATATATCTAATGTTTTCAATAAAGGAAGTTTATTTTTTTTAATAAATAGAATTGCCGTTACAATCCCCAGGAAAAAGCCTCCATGAAAAGAAAGGCCTCCTTTATTAAACATTATAATTTCAACAGGATTCTTAATATAAACTTCCGGATTTAAGATTACATAAAGCAACCGGGCTCCCAAAAGCCCAAAAACAACCATCCAGAAAATCAGATCAATAACACGCTCCGCCGGCAGGCCTTGACGTTGAGCATGGCGCCAAATCAGGCAAGAGGCGCTCAATATCCCGATAGCTGCCATTACGCCGTAAGAATATATTGTGATTGGGCCAAAATTAAATAACACAGGATACATAATTATTCAATAACCGCTTCTTTTTTAACCAGAATAAATAAAAGCAAAAAAACCCCGCAAGTAATCATCATGTCAGCAAAGTTAAAAACCGGCCAGATCCGTAAATCCAGAAAATCAATCACATACCCTAGCCTGATCCTGTCAATAAGATTTCCGCTAGCCCCGGAAAGCACCAATATTAACGCGTTCTGCCAAATGTGCAAATAAAAAACAGAACTAAAGCGCGGCCTTCTGACAAGCAGTAGAAATATTAGGATAATCGCGAAAACTGATATGTAGGTCAACAACCAATTAAGATTACGGAAAAACCCAAAAGCTGATCCGGTATTATATACCAGCGTTAGGTGAAAAATATTTTCAATCAAAGGGAAGCTTTCACACTGATGCAGCCGTTTAATAACCGCTAATTTCAATACTTGGTCAAGGAAAATCAAAAAAAAACTCAAAAAAATCTTACCCGCTAAAAAACCGGCCATTGCATTATTGCTTTTTATTTTCATGCTTTTCTTTGCATTGGCGGCAAAAATTCGCATAAGGAATTGCTTTTAACCGCTCTTTGCCAATTTTTTTTGAGCATCCCTCGCAAACTCCGTAGGAACCTTCTTCAATCTTTTTCAAAGCCTCATCGATGAAAAAAATTACCTTTTGTTCGACGCTTGCCCGGTCCCATGTCAATTCCCGGTCAAAGCTGTCGCTGGCAACATCCGCCATATGAAAAGTATATGCTGACAAATCCCCGCTAGCTTCTCTTTGGGATTGCCTTAGGCTGCCTCCTCCCAATTGCCGCATTTCCTCGCTAACTTTCTCTCTTAACGAAACAAGCATTTTTCTAAACTCAGTTGCTTCCTTTTTATTCACTTTAACAAGCTCCTTTCTCTACCTCAAATTATCACAGCAACGCCTGCATAATGTCGGATGCTGTTTATTCTCGCCAATATTTTCCGAATATTTCCAGCAGCGCACGCATTTTTCTCCGGAAGCTTTATACACCCCTATTTTAATCTGCGCTTCTTCTATAAGGTCTAAACCTTTAAGAAAGTTTATATTATATACTGATAAATCATCCCTGTCAATAGCATATTCCAGGGCAACTTCAGAAACAATAAAAATATCAGAAAGTATGTTTTTATACTTATCCAGCACTCCCTTTATAAGTTCTGATGAACCGTTATAAAAGATAACTACCTTGGCCTCTAAACTATTACCGATCAACTTAGCGCTGCGGGCATCCTCGAGAGCCTTAAGCACACTATTACGCACAGCCAAAAGAAAGTTCCAAACATTGTTTAATTCAAAATTTATATATTTTTGTTCAAACTTAGGCCATTCTTCTAAAAATATGCTCTCCTGTTTTCCCCCTGGAGAAAAACCATAAGCTTCCTCCGCAGTAAAAGAAAGCACCGGCGCCGTAAGCCTCATTAAAACTGAAAGAATTTCAAATAAAACTGTTTGCGCAGACCGCCGCTCCAGAGAACTTTTTGAAAAAGTATAAAGCCTGTCTTTTAAAACATCCAGGTAAAATGAACTCATCTGAACAATGCAAAAGTTATACACAAGCTTAATTGCCTGGTAAAACATAAAATTATCATAAGCCTGCGTTACCTGTTTTATTAAGCTGTGCAAAGAAGAAATCGCCCAGCGGTCAATCTCCAGTAAATGTTCATACTCAAGCATATCTTTTTTGGGGTCAAACCCCGATAAATTACCTAAAATAAATTTAAAAGTGTTGCGGATTTTACGGTAGCTTTCGCTGACTCTAGCTAATATTTCCTCGGACATACGCACATCATCATTATAATCGGAAGAAGCAATACATAAACGCAGTACATCCGCCCCAAGCCTCTCAATTACCTGCAAAGGCGCGATAACATTACCGCGGGATTTTGACATCTTCCTGCCTTCTCCGTCAACCGTAAATCCATGGGTCAAAACCTCTTTAAAGGGAGCACACTCATCAATTGCCATCGAGGTTATCAATGCTGACTGAAACCAGCCGCGATGCTGGTCAGATCCTTCAAGATAAAGATCAGCTGGAAACCCAAGCTTTGGATTAAGCTTTATCACCGCCTGGTGGCTTACTCCTGAATCAAACCAAACATCCAATATATCATTTTCTTTTACAAACTTGCTTTTTTTACAATCAGTACAAACATATCCTTTAGGCAAAAGTTCGTCCGCTTCTTTGATAAACCAACTATCAGTACCCTCGTTTTCAACAATCTTAGCGAATTTTTCAATTATATTTTTATCCAAAACCGGCTTATTGCAAGCAGCACAGTAAAATACAGGGATAGGCACACCCCATAAACGCTGACGGGAAAGGCACCAGTCCGGCCTGGTTTCAATCATACTGGAAATCCGGTTTTCTCCGATTTGCGGAATCCAGGTAATATTTTTTACTGTATTAAGAATTTTTTTTCGTAGAGAATTATGGTCAATACTCATAAACCACTGTTCAGTAGCGCGGAAAATTATCGGCTCCTTACAGCGCCAGCAATGCGGATAAGAGTGCTCTATTGCCTGCTGATTAAGCAGCGCACCGCAATCCTTTAGCATTTCTATAATTTTCTTGCTCGCTTTAAAAACATGCATCTTCCCGACTTCAGGAGTATTTTCAAAAAAAACACCTTTATTATCAACCTGCATCAAAATTTCCAGATTATAACGTTTTCCCGTAAGGAAGTCTTCCCCTCCATATCCCGGAGCAGTATGAACAACTCCCGAACCGTCTTCACAAGATACATAATCAGCCAAAACCACTTTGCCTTGACGAAGCTTAAGCGGATGTGTATAGCCAACATGTTCTAAATCAACACCTCGAACCTTATGGATTACGGTATATTCACTGATTCCTGCTTTACCCAGAACAGCCGGCGCAAGGTTTTGCTCAATAATAAGAATTTCATCCTTTACCTGGACAAACACATAAGTAAAATCCGGATGCACCGCGCAGGCGACATTACCCAAAAGCGTCCAGGGAGTAGTTGTCCAGATAACAATAAAAACATTATGCATCTCATACTCAACCTCTGCCTCGGCAAGCGCGGTTTCGCAATTACAGCACCAATTAACCGGCTTTGTGCCTTTATAAATATACCCTTTATCCGATAAGGCGGCAAAAGCCCTGATAATTTCCGCTTCATACTTATGGGACAGCGTAAGATATGGCTCCTCCCAATTGCCGAAAACACCCAGCCGTTTAAACTCTTCCTTTTGAATTTTTACGAATTTCATCGCAAAATCATGAGCTTTTCTTCTAAACTCAACCTGTTCAACTTCCTCTTTACGCTTTTTTAATTCTTTAAACAACTGCAATTCTACAGGCAGCCCATGACAATCCCATCCAGGAATATAAGGAGAATAAAAACCCTGCATCATTTTATACTTTACGATAACATCTTTGAGAATCTTATTTAAAGCATGCCCGATATGAATATGTCCATTGGCATAAGGCGGGCCATCGTGAAGGATATATCTGGGAGCATTTTTTGTTTTCTCTAGTATCTTTTTATAAATATCACGCTTCTGCCATTCTTCTAAAAGAAGCGGTTCCTTCTTCGGCAAATCGGCTTTCATTGAAAAATCCGTTTCAGGAAGGTTAATTGTCGATTTATAATCGTAAACTTTTTCCATAATTATTTTTTATTCAACTCCTTTGCTCTTTTTTTCGCCGCTTTAAGCGCTCTTTCTATGCCTTTGGCAATTTTACTTCTTTTAAAAACCTCCAGCCCTGCCTGTGTTGTTCCTCCTTTTGAAGCGACTTTTTTCACCAATATTTCAGGGGAGATTTTACCTTCAGACAATAAAGCCAACGTACCTGCAAGCGTTTGCATATACAAAAACCGCCCTTCTTGTCCGGTTAATCCGATTTTTTGCGCCGCCATAATAAAAGCATCGGCAAGATACGCGATAAATCCAGGCCCGCTTCCGCTAAGAGCAGTAACCGCATCCATTTTTGCTTCGCTTACCCTTAGAATCTCTCCCATAGGCTTAAAAATCAATTCAGTTATTTTTTCATCACTAGATGCCGCATATTTACCGGAACAATATACAGATACCCCCTTGCCGATCAACCCTGGCATATTCGGCATCACCCTGATGAGAGCTGTTTTTGGGCCTAAAAATTTCTCCATATACGCCGTCGAGATTCCAGCCGCAATAGAAATTACCAATTGTCTTCGGCTTAGTCTTCCGGACAAATCCTTAAAAACGGAATCTATATCCTGCGGCTTAACACAAATAATAATAATATCACATGCTTTTGTCAATTCTTCCAGCTTTATTTTTCTTACCGCATAGCGCTTTAAAACATCACTTTGGCGCAAAAGATTTTTTTCACAAACACCAATTTTAAAATTCCTGTTTTTACTCAGCCCATTAATTATTGCTTCTCCCATATTGCCCGCACCGATAATACCTAGAAATTTTTTTTTCACTTTTATCCTCCGAAAACCGCTCTTCCGAGACGCAGCATTGTTGATCCCTCTTCTATCGCGATCTGATAATCTTCACTCATCCCCATAGATAATATCTGCATCTGCTCATATCTTTTTTCTACGAGCAAAAAGTTTATTTGCTCAAATATTTTCCGCATATGCCGAAAACACGCGCGGATCTGCGCAGGACCACCAGATAAAGGCCCGATACTCATTAAACCTTTAACCCGGATAAACGGCAACCGTATCATTTCCTCAACAAGTTCCGCAGCTTTATTACCAAGAACCCCGAATTTTGATTCCTCAAGCGTTATATTTATCTGCAGCAAAATTTTAATACATTTTTTTTGTTTCTGCGCCTCGGCATTAATACGCTGGGCCAAACGCAGGCTATCCACAGATTGTATCATATCCGAATAGCGCACTGCTTTTTCCGCTTTATTTGTTTGCAAATGCCCTACTAAATGCCAGCGTAAACAAGAGAAAGCCTGTGGATCCAAAACCTGCTTAAGCCATTCGAACTTTCTTATCAGCTCCTGGACACGGTTTTCTGCAATATTATTATACCCTGCTTTTATCGCCAAGAGGATATCCTCTGGCTGGGCCTGTTTTGTAACAAGAACCACTAAAATATCTTCCGGAACCCGTTTAGACTTTTCCAATACAGCATTAATACTCTTATTAAGCTTTTCTAACCGAATATCCAATCCGCCCATAACTAAATCCGCTTTATTTACTGACGCTATTTAAAAGTCTGCTGAAAATAATTCCAATGGGATTCCTCGGGCAAAAACCCGTGGCACAAAAGTTTCCTTTTTCCCGTGGGCAGAAAGCATCCCCAAAGCTATTTACCCACGGCCTTTTGGCTGCAAAGTAAATCCAACCACCAGGGATCTATTAAGAGGCATGTAAACAAATCTTGTTTTTTCCCCCGCTTTTTGCCTTATAAAGCGCTTCATCGGAAAACCGGACCAAATCCTCTTTACTCATACCCGGCAAAAACTGAGCAACGCCGCCGCTAACTGTCATTTTTTTCTTGGCGCCTCTGCCAACTGAAAATTTCAAAGTTTCGACGGATTTTCTGATTTTATCCGCAACAAGCAACGCTTCTTTTATTTTAGTCTCCGGCAAAATAATAGCAAATTCTTCCCCACCGTAACGGCAGGCAATATCAACCTTGCGTACATTATTCTTTATCACTTTGGAAATCTGGCTTAAAACCGTATCTCCCATGGGATGGCCATAAGTATCATTAAATTCCTTGAAAGAATCAATATCAAACATAATTAAAGACAACGGCCGCGGATACCGCTGGACACGGCTGACTTCAGAGTTGAGATTAGTTTGAAAATAACGGTGGTTAAAAAGCCCGGTAAGCCCGTCGGTAATCGCTAAATTCTTCACCTCTCCATATAACTGCGCGTTTTCAATCGCAATTGCCGCATAATTTGATATAACTCCGAGGAAACGCATGTCTTCATCAGTAAAAATATTTTCTTCTCCTGGAATCCCTTTGTCCGCGACATTAATAACCCCTAATACCTTTTCTTTTACACGCAACGGGATACAAAGCAGCGATTTAGATTCGTACTTAGGCAAATTTGTCCGTCCAAATTTAAGATCATTCTCAATATCCGTAACCAAGAGCGGCTCTCCTGACTGGACAACCCATCCGCTAATAGACTGTCCTACTTTAATATTTGTCGTTTTCATGATCACTTCATCCAAGCCCACAGCCGCTTTTATCTTTAATACTTCATCCGCATCTTCTTCGCTTTCTTCAAGCAGCATTAAAGAACAAACCTTTGCCTTAAGAACTTCCGTTATTTTTTCAACAATGAATTTTGTTAATTCGTCTAAGTTCAAAATTGAGCTCATCACATGTCCGAGCTGCAATATAGTTTCCAGCTTTTCTTTTTCACTTCTTAACCTGCCCAGCAACAACTGATTTTCCTTTTCAAGCTTTTTCTCTTCCAAACCGCGTTTTATAACCAACTTTACATGGTTTACATCAAACGGTTTAGTAATATACTCATACGCTTCCTCCTGTATCGCTCTAATTGCCGATTCAGTTGTAGGATATGCCGTAATTAAGATCGCGCAAATCAGCGGATTAGCCTCTTTTATGTTATGTAAAACAAAGGTTCCGTCTACATCCGGAAGTTTTAAATCTATAACCGCAATATCAAAAACAGCCTCTTTTGCCAGGGCTATAGCTTCCGAACCGGTTTTTGCGGTGCTCACAGAATAGCCTTCCTCTTTAAGTATTAAGCAAAGAGTTTCCCGTATTACAGTTTCATCGTCAACCAGTAAAATTTTTGCAATCGGAGTTTTATCCTGCATAAATTCCTCTTTAATAAATATCCGAAGATTAGACTGCCGGCTATTTATTTCTCTTCCTTCTCTTCCTTCTCTTCCTTCTCAGGTAACGGCAGAACAATCGTGCATACAGTACCTTTTCCCAGCTTACTGTCAATACTAAGTTCTCCGTTATGATTTTCAACAATTTCCTTGCTAATTGCCAGTCCCAGCCCAATCCCTTTTACTTTAGTAGAAAAAAACGGTTCAAATATCTTCACCAAATGACTTTTTTCTATACCCGAACCAGTATCAGTTATCTTAATTATTATTTTATCCTTTTCCTGATATGCCTCAATTTTCAAAGTCCCGCCGCCGATCATTGCCTCCGCGGCATTGATAAAAAGATTCATAAAAACCTGCTTCATTTGCACCATATCAAGATGCAAAATCGGTAATCCCCCTGAAATATTTTCTTTAATCTGGATATTATTAAACGAACCTTGCTGCCCAATCGTCAGGATTGCTTCTTCGATTACTTTTTTAATGCTCGCCGGCTCCAAACTTGGCTTGCTGATACGCGCGTGTTCGAGGATATTAGCTATTATATTATTGGCAAAAATCACTTCATTATGAATATTAACCACTATATCCAGCGTGTCCGGCTGATCCTTTAACTTACGCATTAGATATTCCGCGGCTACTTTTATCCCGCTTAGCGGATTACGCAGCTCATGGCTTATTGCCGCGGCCATCTGTCCCATTGCCGTAAGCCGGTCTGTATGCAAAGTGCGCAGCATATATTTCGTCAAATCCTTTTCCTGCTTCTTAAATACTTCGACTTTTGGTTTTATTTCCTTAACAATTTGCCGGCACTCGTTATGCTCTTCCCCTTTTTTGCTGCATACCTTTTTAATTAAATCTTCAACCTTCGAATAAACCAGCTGAATATCTTCAAGTAGCTCAACTAAATTGGCATACCCCATTTTTTATCCTATCTTTTGATCATCATTATTTTCGGCATTATGCATAGGCAGATAAATGCTGACTATCGTCCCCCGTCCTTCTTCACTATCCAGCTGGGTCATGCCGCCATGTTTGGTAATTATATTGTTAACGATCGAAAGCCCTAAACCAACGCCTCTAGCCTTTTTCGTAAAAAACGGCGCAAACACATTGCCTAAATCACTTTTCGCTATGCCAACACCTGTGTCTTTAATAGTAATCAAGACGCTACCACCTAAAAGCTTAGTAGCAACAGTCAAATCTCCTCCTTTTGGCATAGCCTGCAATGAATTCGTAAGCACATTAACAATTGCCTGCTTAATATATTTATTATCAATAAGGATTTCCGGGATACTGAAGTCATAATCCTTAATTACTTTTATGCTGGAATCCTTATTTTGTAAACTTACATAATGCATTGTATCTTCAATGATTTTATTTATGTCGGAACGCGTATAAATCAAATCTGTAGGCCGTGAATACGCAAGAATATTCGTTACTACATTACTGGCATACTCAATTTCAAGCTCAATATCCTTAAGGATATTGTCGATTTCTTCTTCTTTGTTATTTAATTTGCTGCTTAAATAATATGTTGCCATTTTAATGCCGGTTAAAGGATTGCGCAGATCATGGCTGATTGCCGCGGCCATTTGTCCAACAGCCGCCATCTTTTCACTTTTTATTAACTGCTCATGTACTTGGTGTAGATGTAAATAAGCTTTCTGGGCATTATTATACAAGCGGTGGAATAAAAGAAACAGGACTAAAATTATAATATAAAAAATAACCGAAACGATAATATTCTTCAGTAACTGAGAAGCTAAAGCGCTTTTCATCGGCTGCCAATCCATGCCTACCCTTAAAACCCCAATAATTATTTTCTGCTTGCCATGGCATGCCTGGCAAAGGCTCTTGTTAATAAAAGGCATTGTCACAGATAAGATATGCTCATTGCCGAAATCTTCCAACCCCTCGCTTTCTTGTTGAGTTTTCAAAGTGTTTAAAACCATTTTAGAGGTTGTCTGTGTTTCTATATTCAACGAATTATGACTATAGCGAATAATACCATTAGCATCAATTATCTGGGCTTCCTTAATATTTTCCAAATTACCGATACTGCGTACTATAGAATCCAGCTGATGCACTTCACCCTCAAGCATACGAACATTAATGGATTCGCCAATTGACTTAGCTATAAGCTTAACTACCTGCATTCTGGACTCAAAATTAGTCTCATAATATTTAAAATTATGCGCGCTAACAATTATTGCCAGAAACAGAAAGCATGTAATTCCGGCTATCAGTATCAGCTTATTCCCCATTCATCACCTCTAACACATCATTTTATCCCAAATTTTGCCTGCCTGGCGGCTAGACAGGCAGGCAAAATCTAGCCTTATAATACATTACGTAACATAAATAATACCATATAATTGTATCTGTTGTCAAATATGAACAAATAATTCTTTTATCCCAAATTTTGCCTACATGGCAACTAGACAGGCAATAAAGATTATCTTACGACGAAAGCTGTCTGCACGAAAAAGTGCAGGCAAATTTCGGGATTACCTCGATCCCCTGCAAGCGAGGACTTTATCCCGGGAATTCCGAGAATTACTGGGGCAAACTCGGTCGACCCTCCGGGCAGATTTTTCTACTGCCTGTCTGCCAACCAGGCAGGCAAAATCTGGGTTTATAACCTTAATTCGATTAGTGTTACTTTAAATACCTATCGAAAATGCTCTCGTTGGCATAAGTAAATTTGTATTCAAGCATTGCTTCCCTAATACTGACACAGTTAATTTGGATATTTTTCCTATTATTTAATCCTCTTTTTAGCTCTTTAAAACGTGATGTCAGCACATTCTTGTTTAAAAACTCTTCTCGGGCAAATACTGTTTCCGGTTTGGGAACAAATATCCCGATATTGACTTTTATCGGCAGAATTGTACCAGCTTCTTTTACAAGCATTATAATCGCATCGATATCACTGCCTGCCTCCTTCGGCAATCCAATCATAAAATAAAGTTTTATCTTTTTTATTCCGCATTTTTTCGCATCATCTATTTTTTCTAAAAACTGTCCGTTAGTAAAATGCTTATTCAATCTTAATCTTAAACTATCACTGCCTGCCTCAGGAGCCAAAGTAATCATTTGCTGCCTGCTGGCTGCCAGAGCCTTTAATAAGTTTTTACCGGTGGTCTCCACGCGTAAGCTAGAAACAGAAATATTAGCCTTCTTTTTTGTCAGAAATTCTAAAAGCCCGTCCAGAAAAGGATAATCAGAAACCGCGGCTCCAAGTAATCCGATACGCGAAGTATAACGTAAGCCAAACTCTATTTCAGAAATAAGGCTATCCAAACTTCTCGGACGAAAAGTTCCGCAAACCGCGCCGGTAACGCAAAAATTACAGTTCCATGGACAACCGCGGGAAATTTCCACAAGAAATGTGTTGGAAAATTCCGTAAATGGGGTAATTATCTTTGAAGAAGCAGGGTATCTATTTATATTTTTTATATGCAAAGGCTTAATGTTTTCTCCTTTGCCAAAGCCCGGCAGAAAAACTCCTTCTATGCCAGCGGTACTTTTCAAAAATCCATTTTTTAATGCCTGTGTTTTTATCGGCGGATAATTACTAAGCGCGTCCAGGAACTCTCCCAAGCTTTCCTCGGCTTCGCCAATAAATATCGCATCAGCAAATTTTGCCAGCGGGCGCATATTAAAAGAATTTACTATCCCTCCAATCAAGATCAAGGGTAAAGCAGAGCGTTCTTCACGCAATTTCAACAGCCCGCTTTTTAAAAGCATCTCTATCGCATTAAGATAGTCCATCTCGTAGGAAACAGAAAAAGCCAGCACATTGAAACTATTAAGCGGATAGTTATTTTCTAGGGAAAAGTAATTTTTTTTGTGAGGATCATAGAAAAAGCGTTCGCACAGGCAGTCATTTCTTGAATTCAAAAGATTGTATATCACATGCACGCCGAGATTGCTCATCCCGACAAAGTAGCTATTCGGGTAAATCAGAGCCACTCTTAAACGGGCATTTTTTTTCAGCCCAACAGTATTAATTTCTTTATTTAGGTCAAAAACCTTATGCCTATTCACCTAGTATCCTGCGGTCTTCATCCAAATAAATACCCTTAAGATTCATCTGCAATGCTTCAGGGTTACTGGAATTAGCCAAAGCAACATCCAGGGTAATAAGCTTCGATTTAACCAGATTAACTAATGACTGGTTAAAAGTCAGCATCCCTTCTTGGGAGAAACTTTGCAGGGTATTATTCAACCTTTCCGTTTTATTCTCGCGGATAAGCTTTGTAACCGTAGGGTTCACTATCATAACCTCCAGCGCAGGAACAACTCCTGTGCCGTCAGCGCGCGGCATTAAACGCTGGCACGTCACGGCTCTTAGATTAAAAGAAAGCTGCATACGCACCATCTCATGCTGAGAAGTCGGAAAAAAATCCATTATACGGTCAACGACCTGCGCGGTATCAGAAGCATGCAGCGTGCTGAAAACAAGGTGCCCGGTTTCAGAAGCAGACAAAGCAGTTTGAAAAGTTTCCGCATCACGCATTTCACCGATTAAAACAATATCAGGATCCTGACGGATAACATAGCGCAAAGCCTTATTAAACGATTCCGTATCAAGGCCAACCTCGCGTTGATTTATTAATGCCTGTTTATCCTCATGAAGATATTCAATGGGGTCTTCAATCGTCATTATATGGCATTTTCTATTTTGGTTAATATAATCAATCATTGCCGCAAGCGTTGTCGATTTCCCCATAGAACTTGCGCCGGTTATTAAAACAATCCCCCGTTCAAACATTGATATTTTCTTACATACCTGCGGCGGCAATAACAAATCGTCAAAAGAAGGAATCTTGCTTTTTACGACACGCATTACAATACCTACATCGCCTCTTTGCCGAAAAACATTCACACGAAACCGTCCGACATCAGGCAAGTGATAAGAAAAATCAATTTCGTTCTTTTTTTCAAACTCGTTACGGTGCCTTTCCCGCATCATAAAATACGCTATTTTTTCAAGATCTTTATTTTCCAAAACCGGAAAAGAAGAACTGATTAGTTCTTTTTTTATGCGAAATACAGGGGAACGATTAGTTTTAAAATGGGCATCTGAAGCCCCCTGCAAAACCATGGATCTAAGCAATTCAATTAAATCTATTTCCATAATATCACCTCTCGTTTATTATTTCTCCTGCCTTGACAACAACCCTTTCTTAACTAAAACCTTAATAAAAACATCCACTACTTCAGTGTCAAATTGCTTATTCCGGTTAATCTCTAACTCCCTTATCGCTATCTTTTGGTCTAACGCCTTGCGATACGGCCGATCTGAAGTCATTGCCTGGTAAGAATCCGCCACTGCCAAGATCCTCGCCCCAAGCGGGATATCTTTGCCCTTCAACCCTACAGGATAACCATGCCCGTCAAAGCGTTCATGATGATAATAAATAAGCGGGACAACATCAGCTAAACGGTCAACCGGATCAAGTATTTTTTTTCCGATCTGAGGGTGCTGCTTTATTATTTCATATTCTTCTTTAGTCAAACGGCCAGGCTTAAGCAATACAGCATCCGGGATACCGATTTTACCGATATCATGAAGCAGCCCGGCTTCATGGATATTATCGATTTCTATTTTACTTAAGCCTAATTCATGAGCCATCCAGACTGAATATTCAGTAACCTGTTCGCAATGCCCTTGTGTATAAGCATCACGGGCATCCAAAGCCATTGCCAATACCTTTATCGTATCAAAAAGCTGGGTTGTCTCAGACTGCACATGCTGTTTTTCTACCAGCCTACGCATTGAAATAACAAAATCGCTAGGATTAAACGGTTTAGTAATATAATCTTCTGCTCCTAGCTTAACCGACTCCATAGCTAATTCGATATCGGAAAATCCGGATGTAGTAATAATAAACGAATATTTATTGCTTTGCTTTATTGCTTCAATCATTGCCTTATAGCTAATATCTTGCAAACAGACATCAGTTATTACTATGTTGAACTTATGAAGTTTTAAATATTCTGAAGCGTCATGCCAATTATGTGTCTTAATAACCTGATAGCCTTCCTTTACAAGCACTTCGGAAAAATTATCCAAAACTTTTGGGTCATCGTCTATCAGCAAAATATTTATATTAGCTTTCACAGCTTATCCTTTTTTAAAAATATTCTTCATAAATAGATTTTGCACAGGAAATTATTTTTTCTAATCCGTTCTGGGGCAGTGCTAATTTTTTTTTGCCTTCTCCTTGTTCGCTAAAGGCATGCATAAGCAAGCCTATACTCGTCGCATAGAAAATATTGCTGATCCCAGACATACTGCTGACAAACCCCCTTACAATGCCCAGACTTACAGGTAAACGTAAAGACTCTTCTATCCTTTCGATAACCCCATCCATAAAAGATACTCCTCCGCAAAGGACAACTCTTTTGGCCCGTGCTTTAATTCCGGCCAATTCCAAATCTTTTTTTATGAGGAAAATTATCTCGTTCATTTTTTTATCAACAATAGCTGCTAGATCTTTCGATGTAATGCTCTCATACTGCGCAGAACCTTTTTTGATAATAATTTTTTGCTCGCAATAATCATTAGATAAACTCTCATTTAAGCAAATATTTTTATATTGCATTTTTAATTCTTCCGCCTGCAGAAAATCTATGCCAATGCTGCGGGCAATCTCCTCAGTAATGTCACTGCCCCCAATCGCAATGACATTAGTATACTGCAAACTTTGCTCATTAAAAAAGAGAATGTTCGTAGTTGCAGCTCCTATTTCCAAAAGAACAACTCCAGCCTGCTTTTCTTGCTGAGTCAACGTAGTTAAACTGGTCGCAAATCCCGAATAAACGATTCCGTCAACATCCAAGCCGGCCCTGTTAATCGCTTTTATCATATTATTCAAAAAAGAAAGCCCTGAAGAAATAATATGCAGATTAACCCCCAGCCTTGTACCAAACAACCCCAAAGGATCTTTTATCTTCCGATAACCGTCCACAAAAAAATCTTGCGGCAGAGCATGTATTATCTGTCTATCTATTGAAGCTGTTAAATATTTCGCGGACTCAATTGCCCGGTTCACATCCCTGCGCTCTATTTCAGCAGCCCGGACAGATAAGCTAATCATGCCTTTAGTGTTATTCCCAATAATATGCTCTCCACCAATTGTAGCATAAACCGATTGAATTTTTATGTTTTTCTTTTCGCCCGAAGATATCCCCTTAAGATAATTCTGCGGCCGGCCATGAATCTTAGCCACCGCTTCCTGAATACAACCGGCAACTTCTCCAACATCAGTTACAATGCCTCTGTCTAGCCCCCTAGTCTTAACCATCGCAGCATTATATACTTCAATGCGCCCCGCTGCATCCAAACCGCCGATGCATATTCTTGTTCTTTCACTGCCGATATCAAGGCCCGTAATTATTTTTTTATATTTATTCATTATTTTTTACCAAAAACAAAATCATTGAACCTCAAGTCAATATAATACCCTTTAGTTAAATCTATTTTTTCATTGCGCAAGATTACAGCAAGTTTTTCAATCCGTTTCTGTAAATTCCTGTTCCCAATCTTAACTTCCAGCTGATTATTAATAAAAAAAGCCATGTTTGCCGGAGATTCAATATCTATCTGCGTAATTTTATATTGTTCGAAAAATTCATCCCGGCTAAAAATCTCAAGCAAAACAAGCGCAGATTCAAGGTTAGTCTTAAAATAAGAACGGCCGATTTCTATCTCATTAATAGCTGTCTCTACACCGTTTATACGCGCAAGTTTGCGGGAAGGATTACTTCCTATATTTGCCAGGATAAATCCTTCATTATTTACGGTGAAAAAATTTGTGTTGTTTTGACTTTTTTTGTTAACAGGAACAGCTATTTGAGCAACCGGCCTGCGCCTTAATACTTCAATAATAAGCTTATTAGGCAATACTCTCTTCACTTGCGCCTTCTGAATATCCGCATATTCGCGCTCTATGCTTTTAGCAATCCCCGGTAAATCAACCTTGATAATATTCAGATTATCTTTAATACGCGCAAGCGGATAATCAATCTTGTCCACATCATGATCAATCACTTCAATCTCGCTGATTTCAAAATACGGTGAAGCGAAAATAAAATTATTTAAGCTAAAACCTAAAAACACGACTGCGCCAACTACTGTAATGAAAATCAAAAATCCGCCGCTGTTTTTCTTTATCGCTTGAGCGGCTTGTTTAACATTAAGCACAAATACTTTCTTTTTTATTTGATTTTTATTTTTTTTATAACGCCGCATATATTCGTCTCCTTCACTCTTTTAGAAAGCCCAGCCTTTAGGCGGGGTTCTCTACAAGCAAATGTAGGGGGTTAAAGCCCCGTGCAAACTTTTTCGTTAGAAAGGCATCAACCTTTCTAACTGGGTTTACCGGAATTATTTCATAACCTTCTTTAATGCTGCTAAAAGCATTTTCTCACACAACTGCTCAAAGTCAATCCCGCAAGCAGCCGCTGCTTTAGGCAACAAACTCGTTGCTGTTAATCCCGGGATAGTATTTACCTCAAGAATAAACGGATTATTATCTTCATCAAGAATTATATCTATACGAGAAAAACAACTGCAGCCAAGTAAGTTATGCGCCTTGCTCGCAATTTCCTGTACTTTCTTCCTGGTTTCTTCAGGAAGAACAACCGGAACCAGATATTCTGTCATTCCCGCAGTGTATTTCGCCTGAAAATCATAAAATCTATTTTTCGGAACTATCTCAATTAATGGCAACGGATTATCTTCAAGCATCCCTACAGTCATTTCTCTGCCCTTAATATATTTTTCCAGCATAATAATCTCATCGAAATTAAAAGCTTTTTTAATCGCCTCAAGCACAAAACCCGGGCTTTCAACTATCGAAAGCCCAATACTAGACCCTTCATGCACTGGTTTTACGACTAAAGGAAACTCAATATTAATATCATTTAACGAAAATTTTGATTTACTCATAACTTGCCAAGGAGTAACCAAGAGGCCGTTTTCCTGAAAAACGATTTTTGAAGCAACCTTATCCATTGCAAGACGGCTGGCATTTACCCCAGAACCGGTATACGGAATATCCAGATCATCAAGAATCTTCTGCACTTGTCCATCCTCGCCAAACCGGCCGTGTAACGCATTAAAAACACAATCGAACTTCTGCTCCCTTAACTTGTAAAGAAGCTCTTCTTTTGAATAAAAATCTAATATTGACACCGAATATCCCAGCTTCCCTAAAGCAATGGCAACTGCGCTGCCGGATTTTAATGAAACCTGGCGTTCACTCGAAAACACTCCCATCAGGATGCCTATCTTTAGCCTATTTATATTCATACCGATTATTCCTTTGAATCAAACTAATAAGTTCTTTAACCTGATCAAACCGCGCCTTATCCGCATTAACAATAAAATTAGCGTGAACAGTAGAAACTTTCGCGTCGCCAACCGAGGTTCCTTTTAACCGGCAACGATCTATAAGCTCCCCTGCGCTAAGTGAATAATTTTGCGGATTTTTAAATACACAGCCGGCATTAGGCAACGAAATATCTTGAAACAACCGGCGATGCTGCCAGTATCTCTTTATATTTACGCTGACTTTATCAGTATTTTCCTTCTGCAGATTAAACCACGCTCTTACAACAGTCCCCTTATCCTTTAAATCAGAGCCCCGGTAAAAAAAAGAAATTTCCGCTTTAGAGAATACTCTCTTATTACCTTCTTTGTCAACAACCTCAACTTTTTTAAGAATATCAGAGATACAGTAGGTTTTTCCGTTACTCTTATAATCCAAATCTTTAACTCCGGCATTCATTATTAAAGCGCCTCCGATAGTCCCTGGTATTCCGGATAAGAACTCACAGCCGCTAAAACCCTTGACTCTTGCAAATTCAATAAAAGCCGGTAATAATATTCCCGCACCAGCTAAAACAACATTTCCTTCTTCCTTAATAGTTTTAAAATATTCCGAACAAAGTTGCACTACAGCTCCATGAAGTTTTTGTTCGCTAATCAAAAGATTCGTACCATTCCCAATAACCCGGAACCTAATACCGCGTGAATTCAGGAATTTAATCAAAAAAATTAAATCGTCACAATTTTCAGGCAGCAAAAACAAATCAACCGGTCCGCCAATTTTAATTGATGTATATTTTGCCAAGACTTCCTGGGGTTTAATTTTGCCTTTAAAGCCCTCCTCTAGTTTTTGTTTTATATTTTTTCCAGCCGCAATATTCATTTTTTTTGAACTTTATTTTTCAATGCAAGCCTTTGTTCTAATTCATCCACAAGATTCCCAATATCTCCCGCTCCCATCATCATTAACAAATCACCATCCCTCACTATACTTAAAATATAATCACTTATCTTTTCTCTCGGCAAACAACGCACATGTTTATGCCCGCTTAGCATTACCTCATCACAAATTGTCCTAGCATCAATTCCCTGTATCGGAGTTTCACTGGCAGCATAAATATCCGTAATTACGAGACGATCCGTATCCTTAAAACAGCTGCCGAACTCTTTGCGTAAAAATTTTGTCCTGCTATAACGGTGCGGCTGAAAAACCCCAACTATCCTTTTTTTATTCCAAGCTTTAGCTGCCTGCAAAGTAGCGCTTATCTCAGTTGGATGATGCGCATAATCATCTACAATCGTAATCCCGCCGGCGCATTCTTTTATCTGAAACCGGCGGTTAGCACCGCTAAAAGACGCTAAAACCTGCTTGATCAAATTATTATCAATACCAAATTCCCGAGCCACGGCAATAACTGCCAAAGCATTAAGCACATTATGCGCCCCAGGGATCTTCAGTTTAAAAGTATCAAGTAATTTGTTTTTATAAATACATTTGAATTCTGTTTCCATTTCATTAAAATGCATGTCAAAAGCATATAAATCGCAGCTCTTATTCAACCCATAGGTCAAAACATTTCCCTTGAAAAATTCCAGCGCTTTGCAAATATTTTTATCATCTCCGCAACAGAAAACTTTTCCTTTAGAACTAACATTTGAGATAAATTTTCCGTAAGTCTGGATAATACTTTTAAGATTTTTGTAAAAATCAAGATGCTCTTTATCTATATTCGTGACCACTGCGTAATCCGGCTTTAAAAATAAAAACGAGCCGTCACTTTCATCTGCTTCCGCGACAAAATAACCGCCTTGGCCATACCTGGCATTACCTCCTAAAATCCTCACATCTGCTCCAATAGCATAACTGGGATTATAACCACTCTGATTCAAAAGATACGCTATTAAAGCTGAAGTTGTCGTCTTCCCATGCGCGCCAGCCACTGCAATTGAACATTTATCCTCCATCATATTAGCCAGCAGCAATGCTCTTGGCAATACAGGAATTTTTCTTTTATGCGCTTCAATTATTTCCGGATTATCTGATGGGATACAAGAGGAAAAAACTATTATATCAACATCCTCAATATTTTCGCTAGAATGTCCTATTTTTACTTTTGCTCCCTGGCTCTCAAGCCGGCTGGTTACATTACTGGCTTTAATGTCAGAACCACTGACAAAAAATCCTTGAGAAAGCAGCAATTGTGCCAAAGCGCTCATTCCCGCACCGCCAATTCCGACAAAATGAGCTTTTTTACAAGGAATTAGCTTACTAATCGGACTCATTTTTTTCCTTTAATTTTAGCAAGTTATCTAAAAACAATCTCCTCCGTAATCGCATTACTGTTAGATAACCAGTCGTTTAATCATATTAACCAAGTTACTTTTCGCAGTTAAGTTAAATAACTGCTTGCTCTTTTCCGCCATTGTATTTAAAACTTCCGGCTTTTTCAAAAGATTGTTTACTAAACAGCCTAAATTTCGGGAACTGTTTTCATCCTGTATCAGTAAACATGATGCTCCGCCTGACTGCATAAATTCGGCATTTGCTACCTGATGCCTACCGGCAAAAGGATATGGAATCAAAATCGACGCTAATCCAAAATAAGTTATTTCATTTAAAGCTGCTGCTCCAGCGCGGCAAATAACTAAATCCGCAGCGCTGTAAGCACTGCTCATATCATAAAGATACTCAAACAACTTTGCCTGAACACCTGCTTTTCTGTATCCTTCTCCCAAATCATTAGTTACTCTGCTGCCGATTACATGAATAACCTGTATCGCATTAATTTGCGCTAAAGACAATTCTTTTAACGCTTCAATAACACTGCGATTAATAAATTCCGAACCCTGGCTGCCGCCAAAAATCAGGATCGTAAATTTATCCTCTAATAAGCCGAGCATGCGGCGCGCTTGGAATTTATCTTTTTTCTCCAAGTCAGCACGCAAAGGGTTACCGGTATATTCAATATTATCAGACTTAAAATATACTGCGCTGTCATTATAACTTATAGCAACATTTGTTGAAATATAAGAAAGGAATCTATTGGCTAAACCCGGAATAACATTTTGTTCATGAATCAATGTAGGGATACGCAATATCCTCGCTCCCAGAATTGCCGCAACCGAACCAATTCCGCCAAAACCAACAACTACCTTTGGTTTTAAAAAAAACAGCAACCATATTACCCGCATGCTTCCTGTCATAAATTTTAGCAAAAAATTTAAATTCTTCAAGATAAAAGTTAGCAAATGCACACTTTTCACCATATAAGGAGAACAAAACTCAACGGAAATTTTCTTAAATAAGGTATTTTTGAGAATTTCCGCCTCTATGCTTCTTTTTGTTGAGAGGAAAACAATCTGCGCCTTGGGATAAACAATTTTTAACTCTTCAGCCAAACTAATTGCCGGATAGATATGCCCGCCAGACCCTGCTGCGCATATTAAAATATTCATTTATCCCGCCCAATATTTAAGATCAAGCCTACATAAACCATATTAAATACCAAAGAAGTTCCTCCATAGCTGATAAAAGGAAACGGGAGCCCTTTTGTCGGAAGAAGGCTTGTAACAACTCCCATATTCACTATTGCTTCTATCGCCAAACATGAAAGCAGCCCAAAAGCTAAAAACCTGGCAAAGGAATCTTTTGCTTTCAGGCAAATCTGCATTGCCTGAAAAAGGAACAAACCGAAAACAATTGTCAACGCAGCCGCACCGATAAATCCTAATTCTTCGCCAATAATAGAAAAAATGAAATCAGTATACGCAGCCGGAAGATATAACAACTTCTGTTTACCTGCTCCTAATCCCAAACCGCTTAAGCCTCCGGACCCCAAAGCTACCAGTGACTGAATAATCTGAAAACCCACTCCCTTAGGATCCTTCCAAGGATCTAAGAACGCTAAAATTCTATTTCGCCTATAAGGAACACTAAAAATTAATACATACAACAAGGGTAATGAAATAAGAATTTGGGAGATTATATGCGTTACTTTTACTCCGCCGACAAAAAATAAAATGAAACATATCATTACAATAGCTAAAACCGTACCTAAATCAGGCTGAATAAGAATAAGTCCGCAGACTACCCCCATTGCCAGCAAAATCGGGAAAAAGCCATGAAAGAAATTCGCAAGCACTGCTTTTTTCCGGGATAAGAAATCAGCCGTATAAACAATCATTGCGAACTTAGCCAATTCTGAAGGCTGAAAACTCAAAGGCCCAAGCCTGAACCAGCGTTGAGCGCCGCCTATTTCCCTGGCTAATCCAGGCATAAAAAGCAACACAAGCAAAAAAATTGAAAATAAAAGCAATGGTTTTGCTGTTTTTCTCACCTGATCTATTTCAAGAGTCATTATCCAAGCAGCACATAGCACCCCGATCATCAGGTAAAAAAGATGGCGTTTAAGATAATACGCACTGTCCCTAAGATTTTCGAACGCATAGATTGCGCTGGCACTATAGATCATCACAATCCCGACACTGATTAAAATTAGCGTCAACACCATTAATTTTATTCTCGTATTTCTTAAATCCATCATTTTTTTATTTTCCGTTTTAATTTATTAATTAAGCCCGCGGACAATAGCCTTAAAAACCTTGCCCCTGTGCTCAAAATTTTTAAACATATCAAAGCTCGAACACATCGGAGAAAGTAGAACATTCATCCCCTTTAGCGCTTTTCGATACGCTAATTTCACTGCTTCTTCAAAAGTAGCCGCTTTACGAGCTTTAATATTTTTGTCCATTGACTTAAGAATAATATCCGCAGCCTCGCCGATTACAATCAGCAAATAAACCTTTTTCGCGATAAGTTCCGAAATAACGCTAAAATCACTTCCTTTATCGCGCCCCCCACATATAAGAATAAGTGACTTATCAGGAAACATAGAAATAGCTTTTTCCGTAGCATCAACGGTTGTAGACTTGGAATCATTGATAAAATTAATCCCATTCTTTCGCGCAACCGGCTCACAACGATGTTCCACGCCTTTAAAAGCAAGCAACACTTTAACTATTTCTTCTTTCTTAATATCTTGAGCTCTTGCTGCAAGAAACGCTGCCATAGTATTCTCAACATTATGCAGGCCTTTGATTTTTAAGAGGTCGACAAATAACACATCTTCCTGTTTCCTGCGCCAATAACTGACAATTTTATTCCCTTCCAACCAGCAATATCCATAGCAATCTTTAGATTTTCTTAAAAACGGCCTTGGTTTTTTTGAAAAGAAAAGTACTTTTGCACGTGTCTTTTTAGCTAAATCACATACTAACTTATCGTCATAATTCAATACGCAGAAATCCGTACTCTTCTGGTTGCGCAAAATATTCGCCTTTGCCGCGATATATTCGCGCATACTATGATGATAATCGAAATGATTTTGGGTTATGTTTAATATTACACTGACATGCGCACGAAATTTATTGATATACTGCAGCTGAAAAGAACTGACCTCAAGAACAACAAGTTTTGAACCTTGGCATTGAGAAATTCTTGAGCTAAAGGGAATGCCGATATTTCCGCAGACTTCAGCTTTTTTTTTGGCAGATTCAAATATTTTTCCTAATAATGTCGTTACGGTCGTTTTTCCGTTACTACCGGTAATCGCAGTAACAGGCTTAGCACAAAACCAGCCGGCAAATTCAATTTCACTTATAACCGGCACCTTTTTTCTTTTTGCCCATACAACTGCGGGATTACTATTTTTAACCCCGGGACTCGGAAGAAGGATCTGTGCTTGGGAAAAAAAAGCAGGAGTATGTCCCCCTAGTTCAACAGCAATACCAAGCCTTTTCAATGCCCTTGTTTTACGCCTCATTCTGGAATTGTCCTCTACCTCTGATACGTATACTTTAGCTTTAGCTTGTTTTGCCAGATAAGCGGCCGCTTCTCCGGAACGGCTTAATCCGATTATTACAATTTTTTTTCCTGATATATTTTTTTTTATTACCATTTGTTTAACGTAATTTTAAGGTTGAGAGGCTCAAAAAAGCAAGTACAATCGCCACTATTAAAAAACGAAAAATAATTTTTGATTCAGCCCAGCCTTTAAGCTGGAAATGGTGATGCACAGGCGCCATTAAAAAAACCCGTTTGCCTCGGTAACGAAAAGAAAAAACCTGTATAATAACAGACAATGCTTCCGCAACAAATACTCCCCCGACTAAAATCAGCAATAATTCTTTTTTTATAAGAACCGCTACGACCCCCAAAGCTCCTCCTAATGCCAAAGAACCGGTATCTCCCATAAAAACATCTGCCGGATGGCAGTTATACCAAAGAAACCCCAGGCCAGCGCCGAAAATTGCCGCACAAAACACAGTCAATTCTCCAGACTGGGGCATAAATACAAGCTGTAAATATTCGCTAAAAACATAATGCCCGGTCAAATAGCTTATTACGCTGTAAGTCAAAGCAACAATACATACACATCCAATTGCAAGCCCGTCTAATCCATCAGTAAGATTTACGGCATTGGAAGCACCGATAATAACAAGCGCAGTGAAAAAAACATAAAACGCGCCTAAATTAACAATAAGATTTTTAAAAAAAGGGATATCCAGCCGGCTTCCCACCATAGGATCATTATAAAGCAATAAACCTATCGCGATACCGAGCACTAATTGGCCTGTCATTTTGACTGTTGCCGTAATACCGCGCGATTTTTTTCTTGTCAACTTGATGTAATCATCGATAAATCCGATAAACCCAAGCCAAAGAGTAGAAAATACCGCAATCCAAATATATTTATTAGATAAATCCGCCCATAATATTACCGCTGTAAAAATAGCGGTAATTATTAAAATCCCTCCCATAGTAGGAGTGCCTTCTTTATTCTTATGATGTTCATAAAGCTTGGCGCAATCTTCTCCCCTGCGGATACTTTCGCCGATTTTAAGCGCTCTTAATTTTGATATTACCCATTTACCAAAAAAAATGCTAAAAACAAAAGCAGTAATACTACTGCCCACAGCCCTAAATGTTATGTATTTAAAAACATTAAAACCAAAAAATAAATCCTTAAGCGGATAGAGTAAATGATAAAACATGCTGTTAACCCTTTATCTTTTAAAATCAGTTGTAGTTTTACCCCGAAATTTTGGGTTTATTCTTTTCTTCTAAAAAACTCTTAAGCCCTTCTATTATTTCTTCAAGATGCATCCCGCGCGAGCCTTTAAAAAGTACTGCATCTCCCGGTTCCAGCTGTTGAGAAAGCATCTCCAAAGCCTCTTTATTCGTATTAAAAGCAAAAACATCCTGTTTGCCCATACCGCATTCCAAAGCGGCTTTAGCCGTAAAAGCCGCTCTATCGCCAACCGCAATAATCTTTTCTATCGAAGAATGCGCTATTTGCTCTCCGAGCTGATAATGCAGCTTCTCGCTTCCTCTGCCTAGCTCCAGCATATCGGCCAGAACGATAATTCTTCTTTTTTTATTCTTTATGCCGGCCAATGTCCTAATCGCCAATGCCGCAGAATGAGGGTTAGAATTATAGCAATCCGCGATAATCTTAACCCCAAAACAATCAATAGGCTCAAGCCGCATAGTCATCGGTTTAAAATTTTTAATCCGCTCGCGCATCGTTTGCATATCTATTTTTAAATAATCCGCGACCGCAATTGCCGCTAAGGCATTGTAAACATTGTGTTCTCCAAGAAGCGGCAATGTAAATGTATATTTTTCATTAAGACTAAACGCTACATAATTTTCACCGCAAACAACATTAGATGCCTGATAAGCGCATTTTTCTTTTATCCCAAATCCGATAACATTATCAAAAAATTCAACCGCCCGCGCATATAAGCTCCGGCAATCAGCATTAATGAAAGCAACCCCATTAAAAGCAAGTTTTTCCAGCAATTCGCATTTTGCATCAATAATTTCGGAAATTCCGTTAAAAAATTCAAGATGCGCTTCCCCGATACTCGTAATTACGGCAATATTGGGGTTCACCAGTGAAGCCAATGCGCGAATCTCACCTTTATGGTTCATCCCTAGTTCAAATACACCAGCCTGTTTATCTTCACTCAAATTAAGCAAACTTAAAGGAACCCCAATATGATTATTAAATGACCCCTGGCTTTTAACCACACTATAAGTACCGTTTAAAAGCGAGTAGATCATCTCTTTTGTTGTTGTTTTCCCATTTGAACCTGTAACTGCAATAATCGGAATATCAAATTTTTTGCGGTGATATCCGGCAATAGCTCCCAAAGCAGCCACTGTATTATCTACTACAACCACAGCCTTATCAATACAAGCCGCGGATTTTTGATTTAATGCAAACCAATGGCTGCTAATAACCACTCCAGCGGCTTTACGTTCTAACGCCTGGCCGATACAATCATGTCCGTCAAACCTGTCGCCTTTTATCGCTAAAAACAATTCCCCTTCGTTTAACGTGCGCGAATCAATAGCGATACTTTTTACCGACAAATCTTCATTGCCTTTAATACGCGTGCCCTTTGTTGACTGAATTATTTCGCTTAGACTAAACATTCCTCTTTTTTTTCTTTTCCCTATTTTAACATAACTAATTAATAGCTGTATTTTTAAAATTATTCAGGATTTCACGTACAGTCTTACGCTCGTCAAAATCTATTGTTTTATCTTTAAATATTTGATATGTCTCGTGCCCTTTGCCGGCAATAAGAACAAAATCTTTCTTTTTAGCCTGAGCAATAGCCCAGGTTATCGCTTCTTTTCTGTCAGGAATAACAATATAATCTTTAAATTCAGGAGTAAATCCTGATTTAATACTTTCAATTATCTGATAAGGGTCTTCACTCCTTGGATTATCGTTAGTCAAAACAACAATATCGGATTTAATGCTGGCGATTTTACCCATTAACGGCCGTTTAGCTCTATCCCGGTCGCCGCCACAGCCAAAAACTGTAATTATTCTTTTTGGTTTCAACTCCCTTAACGCATCTAAAACATTGTTCAGAGCATCATCGGTATGGGCATAATCGACAAAAACCTCAAAACCCTTTTCACTTTTAAAATTTTCCAATCTTCCCGGCACATACCCCATGGTTTCTATAGCAGCCGCAATCGCTTGAGGAGCTAATCCCCTGATAATCCCCACACAAATACAAGCAAGTATATTATAAATGTTATGCCTGCCGATAAGCTTTGTTTGAACCGAAAATCTGCCTTGAGAAGTAACCGCTGTAAAACAAGTTTTATGCATCCCTAAAACAATATTTTCTGCAAAAACCGAAGCATTCTTATCTTTAATCGCATAATCGATTACATTTGCCGAGGTCATACTTTTTAACCTTTTCCCATATTCATCATCACTATTTATAACCGCATAACTTTTTTCCGCTAAATTTTGAAATAATTTTGCTTTTGCAAAAAAATACTGTTCCTTATTCTGATGATAATCAAGATGATCATGCGTCAAATTCGTAAATACCGCTACCTGGAAATTAAGCCCCTGTACACGTTCTTGAACCAAAGAATGCGAAGAAACTTCCATAACAACATCAGAAACATTTACTTTAAGCATTTTATCGAATAACCCATGAATTTCAACCGCATCAGGAGTTGTATGTTTTGCCTCTAAACAATTCTGCGCAAATTTATAGCAAACCGTGCCGATCAACCCGGTAGGAATATTATTTTCACTAAATAAATGCTCTATCAAAAAAGCAACCGTAGTTTTGCCATTAGTACCTGTTACTGCGGTCAAGCGCAGTTTATCTGCCGGATTTGCGTAAAAAACCGCACTAACCAGTCCCACCACCGCGCGGGAATCATCAACCGGAACAAAGATAACTGTTCCCCCTTTATCAAAAGAATTGCAATCAAGCTTGTAAGATTTATCATGGACTATAAGCCTTGCACCTTTCTCTATTGCTGTTTTAATATATTTATGCCCGTCCAAAGCAGTCCCCTTTACAGCAATAAAACAATAATCTCGCCCAATCCACCGGGAATCAACACTTATGCCTTTGATTGAAAAATCAAATTTAGCATCAATTTTTATATTTGGATTTAAAACTCTAACTAGTTCTCCAGCCTTCATACCTTAATCACCGCCTCCTGAATCTTCAATTTTTTCTGTCTGCGTGCTTTCCTGCGGCACATTCATATAACTTAATATTTTTTCTGCTATTTCTTTAAACACCGGAGCACATACAGTGCCCCCGTAATAATACGGATGCGGTTCATCAAAAATAACAGCTATGACAAAACGCGGTTTTGCTGCCGGGATAAAACCAACGAAAGAAGCAACATATTTATTGTGTGAATACCGGCCTGTTGAATCAATCTTTTGTGCGGTGCCGGTCTTGCCGGCAGCCAGATAACCTTGCGGTTTAGCTTTTTGACCTGTTCCGTTATTAACAACACCGGTTAATATCTGCCGCATTGTTTTTGCTGTATTTTCCGAAATTATCCTTTTACGGGGTAAATCCCTAAAATCATAGAGTATCTCTCCCTTATTATCAACTATTTTCTGCACCACACGCGGCTTTACCAAGTAACCCCCGTTTGCAATAACCGCCATTGCCCTTACCATCTGTAAAGCACTTGTCCCTATTTCATGCCCAATCGGCAGCGCAGAAATAGATAATTTTGACCATTCATTTAAAGGCCGTAAAAAACCAGCAGTTTCTCCCGGCAGATCTATGCCGGTTTTTTCCCCAAAACAAAACTTTTTTATATACCGGTATATAGTTGCTTCGCCCATTTTCTGGGCTACCTTCACAACTCCGATATTACTGGATTTTTCAATAACCTCAACAAAAGTAAGATTACCATGCGGCCGATGGTCATGCAATGTATGACTAGCTACGCGGTAGCTGCCATTCTCGCAATAAAAAATCTCATCCAAGGACACCGCTTTTTCTTCTATTGCTGCTGAAGCGGTAATAATTTTAAATGTCGAACCCGGCTCAAAATAATCAGTTACTGCCCGGTTGCGGCGTGTTGCATCAGTACTGTTTTTAAATAAATTCAAATTATACGTTGGTCGATTTGCCAAAGCATAAATCTCACCGTTTTCCGGATCCATGACTATTACTGAAGCACCGAGCGCATTGTTTTCGGTAAACGCTTTATCCAACTCATCTTCAACGATATGCTGAATTATTTCATCAATATTTAACACCAGATCAAATCCGTCTATAGCAGGAACAAATTCAAACTCAAAAGCAGGCATCATTCTTTGCTTAGCATCTCTAAGCAAGGAACGATGGCCAGACTGGCCTTTTAGATATTCATTATATTCAAGCTCACAACCTTCAAGTCCGCGCTCATCAATACCGGCAAATCCTACAACATGCGCCAACATAGAGTCATTGGGATAATACCTCTTATCTTCTTTTAGCAAATCTACTCCTTCGAGATTCAACCGTTTTAAAGCCTGTTCTTCTTCCTCCCTTATCCTTCTCTTTATCCAAACAAAGGATTTATCCTTTTTAAGTTTTACCAATATATCATCATAATTGAGCCCAAGAACTTGGCTAAGATTTTTTGCCACATCTTCCTTATGCTCATGCTCAATTTCTCTAGGGATAGCAAAAACAGAAGAGACTCTTAAACTAAGCGCAAGCGCCTTTTTTGACCGGTCATAAATCACTCCTCGCTGCGGATAAAGCGTAAGCCTTAAACGATGCTGCGAATCTGCAAGCTTGACATAATCACTATTATTTAAAACCTGGACATTTAGCAGCCGGAAAAGAATAACCAAAAGCATCAGAAGGTAGGAAAAGAAAATTATTATTAAACGGACTTTTTGCGTCCTAATATACACCTTAGTTAATAAATCCTTATATTGAAAAAATTATAATCTTATTACTTTTTAGAAGGGAAAATCTATCTACTTAGACCTGCAACAGCTTGAGCCTTTGGGGCAAAAACATCTAAGCGATGCGTTTTCCAGCCTGCTTCTCCAGCTTTTGCTAACTTCGCATTATCTTTTCGAACAATTCTAACCTCTGCAACTGCATTCGTATCCGGGAACCTTAAATCTATCTCATTCTGTTTAAGCATTCCAGCTAAATACTGAGGCGCTTTTAGGCTGGTGTTATTATATAATAAAATTCTGTTATGGTCAATTATTTCACTTTGACATAAGCCAAACAGATACAAGTTGTTATTAATACATATAATGCGGTAATTTTTAAATTCATTGTCAACCTTTGACCTTTCTCATTCGTTATAATTTTTCCGCTACTCTAAGTTTAGCGCTGCGGCTCATTCTATTTGCGGCTATCTCTTCTTCTGAAGCCATTACCGGTTTTTTAGTAATAATCTTCAAAATACCTTCTTTTTCAAGATTTCTAAATATATGCTTTACAATCCTATCCTCAAGAGAATGAAAGGAAATAACACAAATTCTTCCTTCCGCTTTAAGCGCATCTATTGCCAGCGGAATTGTTGTTTGAAGAACTTCCAATTCTCTATTTACAGCAATACGCAAAGCCATAAACGTCCTAGTTGCCGGATGTATTTTTTTATAACGCTCAAATACCGGAACAGCCTCAAGAATAATATTAGCCAATTGTTTAGTGGTGCTAATAACTTGATGCGTCCTTTCACCGACAATCCTGCGCGCTATCCTGCGGCTGTAACGCTCCTGTCCAAACGTATAAATTATATTAGCTATTTCTTCCTCCGAAAGGTTATTGATTAAATCAAAAGCAGTAATCTGCCCTTTTTTATCCATGCGCATATTCAAAGGGCCTTCTACCTGAAAACTAAAACCGCGCTCTGGAGTAGAAAGCTGCATAAGAGAAACACCCAAATCGAATACGACGCCATCCATGGCGTCAATTCCTGCATAATGCAAAACATCCCTGATATTTTGAAAGTTTTCTTCAAAAAGAGTAAACGAACCGTCAAAACGAGAAAGACGCAGACGGGTTATGCTCAAGGCATCATCATCCTGATCTATGCCAAAGAGATGCCCGTCTGGCGTTATCTTTCCCAATATGCCTTCACTATGCCCCCCTTCCCCCACTGT
>JACQZH010000081.1 GCA_016213925.1 Candidatus Omnitrophota bacterium
TCCTGCCCTTTTTTTTTGAAAAATTACTGTTTGATTAAAACAGTAAAGTGATTATAATGAGATTAAAGATAAATTCAACGGGACGGATTCGAAATATTTACCACAGAGGACACAGAGAGCACAGAGTGAAAAATAATGAATTAACAGAAAAAGTTATCGGTTGCGCGATAGAGGTCCATAAAACTTTAGGGCCGGGATTATTAGAAACAGCTTATGAACAATGCCTTGCCAGAGAGTTTGCCTTATCCTGTATTAGCTTTAAAACTCAAGTTCCCTTACCAGTAGAATACAAGGGTGTTTATCTTGACTGTGGTTATCGAATTGATATGTTAATCGAAGAAAGTCTTATGCTTGAGCTGAAAAGCGTTGAAAAAGTCGCTGAAATCCATAAAGCCCAGCTGCTGACTTACATGAAATTAGCTAGTGTGAAAATTGGCCTGCTTATAAATTTTAATGTAAAATTATTAAAAGACGGGATAGAACGTTTTATTCTTTAGATGAACTTGAATGGGCGCGAAAAAAAGATATGCTCATGGCTGCTGCGCAGCTAGAATTTTATTCAATGGGAACTCAAAAAGAAAAATAAATTTTTCTTTTGATTATCCATTGAATAAATTCTGTGTGATTTAATAAATCACACGAGTATATGTTTATAATTAGTTTCTCTGTGAGCTCTGTGCTCTCTGTGGTGAATGTTTTATTATTTAGGTTGATTTATGAATAAAAAAAATAAAGGTATTGCTTTAATTCTTGTAATCGGTGTGTTGGCAATCCTTACATTAATTGCTACAGGATTTTCCGCTTTTTGCCGGCTTGAATTAAAAGCCGCGCAAAATCATCTCTATTTGTATAAAGCAGAGCTTATCGCCCAAAGAGCAATAGCTAAGGCGATTGAAGAGCTTAAATACGGCAGCGTAAACGGGACACAGGGAGCAAAGATTGACCCGTATGACCATCTGGGGGAAAGCTGGTATTATAAAGGAAATGCTTCAGCAGACGGGGTTAGCGTTGGATTTGACGATAATACGCTATTCCCTTCATTGGATAATCTTAATGGTGCTTTAGGCGATGGAATATCCGGTGAATATAATGGCGGTACTTATAAACTTAAGATTTTTGATTGTGCGGCTTTAGTGAATATTAATACTGCTTTGCCTGATACTGACGCGGAAAATGATTTTAAGAATATGCTTACGGAAATAGGTTTTAGCGCGTCACAAGCCCAGGCATTGCTTGATTACAGGGTAACCCTTCCTAATAATGAATTTACTTCAACAGAGCAGATAAAATTGGCTTCCGGCATTGGGCAAGGAACATATGATAATGTTAAAAATTTTATAACTGTTTACGGGGATGAAGATGACGGAATCTTTGAGCTTGATAAATCAGGCAAATCCGCGGTTTTAGGCCATACTAGAAAAAGTTTTATAAATATTAATACTTCCTGCGAAGAAATTTTACAGGCGCTTTTTTACCCGATGATCGGTAATACCGTACAATGCAATAATCTGATTGCGAATCTTAAAACATACCGTAATAACAATCCGTTTGACGGTATTGACGCGAATCTTGCTGACTCGGTAACTAACTTTTTATCTGCCAGAGGCGAGTTTACCCGTTTTATCGAGAATGAACAGTCTCAAGGAACAATATCCACTTCAGACAGGGATAATATTATTGAGCAGACTGACCCGAACCGCAATAATACAAATTCAACTCATATTTGTTTTGATTCCGGAGGGTATTATGAGATAGAAGTTATTGCTGATTATAAAGGAGCGAAAAAGAAAATTAAAACAGCTGTTTGCATATACAGGAAGATTTACCAGACGACTAAACAGGAGTTTGACATCGGCATATTAACCCGTGTTTCGACAAAAGATACTGTTCCGGTAAATATTGATGTCAGTTATTCCGGATATGACTATGATCAGGGCAGTGCCAAAGAAATTGCTAATTCTATAAAACTCGGGTTTTGGGATGACTTTAAAGATTCCGCTTATAGTAATTCCATCTGGGTTAAAGAAGCGGGAAATTATTTTATTACTACTACAGGAGATCAAAAGCTTGTGACAACAGGCTCAAGTGAACCTAATCTGTGGCCGATAATTACTTTAGGTGGAGCTGATTGGCGGATCAATAATTTTTACGCGATTGCGCATATGGAAGATGAGCAGAACGGAGAAAAAGGTCAAACTAAGATTCCTGATGCTACGATTCCTGATGGATGGAGAGGGGTTTTATTGCCTGATCCTCCGGCTCCTCCTCCGTTGCCGGATCCGGTAGAATATACGCAGGATGCATGGGGACGGTGGGTTGGTTCGGTTTTTCAGCGCTCAATGAATACTGGACAGTTACTTTTTCTTTCTGTAGGAGGAGGTACGGAGGCTTCATTATACATCTCCACGCTTCAGCCGGAAAGCGGCTGGATCATAAATCCGGAGACGAATAAATATGTATATTTTAAGCCGGAAATGGCAACCCTAAGTAATAAATTGATTGCCAGCCATATGGGTAATACTGATTCGATTGATTGCAATTATCAGCAGGATAAAACATTTCATTTAGTTGTAAAGGATACTGATTCTGACGCGGATGTTTTTGCCGGAGGTTCCAGCTGGCATATAAGCCATAGCTGGGGTTCCGGAAGCCTTTCCGGCGGATGGATCAAACTTTACGGCTCAAAGAACCGGCCGGATGTTGATGATGTGCGGGTTATTCCGGAGCAGGGGGTGTATACTTCAAGCACTTTCAATCCAACGGAAAACGCCGGCTTGGATGAGATTGAATGGGGTACGATATCTGCCGGAGTAAGCTTACTTAGCAGTGCCGACAGCGCTAAAGAGCGGGTGTTCTTGTGTTCGAATTTCCAGGAAGATACTTCTGTGATACCGTTATGTGACGGCTTGCCGCCGGCAGGAAGCATTTCACCTAGCGGAGCGAATATATCTTCAAGTACTTCGCCTTATATAACATACAGGGCGTATTTATTTTCCGGCTACCAGGACAGCGCGAGTGCTTATAACGAGCTTTACGATGAAATTCCGGTAGTTGAAGATGTTACGATAACTTATTTACCGAAAACACAAATTATTTCTCAAAGTAAACTTTGAAAAATAGAAAAAATCATTTAAAATAGTAATATATACTTAACTGCTCTGTGGGCAAATTTTTCTATGAAAAATTTGTAGATAAACGAAAGGAGGAATTATTTTGGATAATAAAAGAAAATTCATGCGGTTAGAGAGGACAATACCGGTAAGGCAGCGTCCTAAAAAATCAGGAAATATCGAAAGTACAAAAGCAGAGAACATTTCCGCCGGCGGATTGCGTATCGCAACTGATTCATCGCTGGATGTCGGTTCTAAAATTGATATTGAAGTAGATATACCGGGCGCGGGAAATCCTTATTACGCTATCGGTGAAGTGGTGTGGTTAAAAGAAAAAAAAATGAGTTCTGATAAAAAATTCGATATGGGAATACGCTTTGTGCGTATTGTGACAAAGGCTGACTTAGATGGTTTTTAAGAATAGTAAATGAGTGATAAAAATTATATCAAAAAAATTATCCCTGTCATTATAGTTGTTTTCTGGCTGGTAATGACAGGGATGCTTATAAACAGGGAATTAATAGCTAAAAACAGGATTTCCGCTTACCGGCCTTTTCTCTCGGCCGATACTCTTTTTTCCGACCAGTGGCTGGGAATATATTTTAATAATTCTCCGATGGGATTTGTGCATACTACGCTTGAGCCATATGTTATTGATAAAGGAGTCCCGGGATATCTTATCTCAAACCGCACTTATCTTGAGTTTTTGGTGCTTAATAAACGCAATAAAGTCTGGTTTAACGCGGATACAGTCCTCGATAGCGGTTATAAACTGCATAATTTTAAGTTTGAACTTAATTCCGGGCCGCATACAATGAGTGTCAAAGGAAATGTCCAGCGGGACAATATGCTAACCCTTGAAATTGATTCTCAAGGAACGCGCAGTACTAAAAAGGTTGTTTTAGCGCAAAAAGAAGGGGTAATGTTTGCCGGCATAATGAGCCCTTTTAACTCTTTCGGAGAGCTTAAAGTTGGAGCAAAATATCATGTCAGTATGCTTAACCCTTTTAGTTTAGAGCTTGAGCCTTTAGATATCGAGGTTTCGGCAAAGGAAATATTGGGATATCAAGGCAATGATATAGAGGTTTTTTTGGTGAAATCTATTTACCGGGGAATGGAGCAGAAGTCCTGGGTGAACGCCCAGGGCGAGATTCTAAAAGAAGAAACCGCAATGGGCTGGGTTCTTTTAAAAGAAGATGATACTGTCGCGGATAAGATTTACCGGAATATAGCTAAAACTGATTTAGAACTTATGGCGCTGGTTTCAGTTGCTTCAAATATTATACTGCCGGAAAACAGCCTAAGTTATCTTAAAATAGCTATTTTTAATACCGGCACAGGGTTTGACCTGGAAAATCAGCGCCAGAAAGTTATAGAAGCGGATGACGCGCAAGATAAAAAGATAATAGAGATTAAAAAGGATATTGTTCTTCCGGCTGGCTTGCTGGCATTACCGATTGAGGAAAAAGGAGAGTTTAGATTGGCGGAAGATTTTATCCAGTCCGATGAAAAAATAATCAAAGAACAGGCAAGGAAGATTATCAAGGATGAAACTGACGGTTTTAGCGCGGCGAAACTGATAAATAAATGGGTTTTTAAAAATATAAATAAGGTTCCGGTGGTAAGTATTCCTTCGGCCCTGGACGTGTTAAAAACCCGCGAAGGCGATTGTAATGAGCATACAGCTTTGTTTTGCGCTTTGGCAAGGGCAGCGGGAATTCCGGCTAAAGTTAATGTCGGGCTGGCTTATACAGGAGGCAGGTTTTTTTATCATAGCTGGCCTAGTGTTTACGTAGGCCAGTGGATAGACATGGACCCGACATTTGGCCAGGATATAGCGGACGCGGGGCATATAAAACTTATTGAAGGCGATCTGAACAGGCAATTGGATATTATAAAAGTTTTAGGGAAAATAAAACTGGAGGTAATTGATTATAAATGATAAAAATTGAAAATATGACAAAAATTTTTGGAGATTTGATTGCGGTAAACGATCTTTGCCTAAATATCCCGCAAGGTGAATTTTTCGCCTTTTTAGGGCCGAATGCCGCGGGAAAGACAACGACGATCAAGCTTTTAACCGGGTTATTAAAACCAAGCGCCGGGCGTATTTCAATCTGCGGACTGGATATAGAAAAAGACTATTGTGCGGCAAAGGCTCTGATAAGTTATATCCCTGATATGCCGTTTCTTTATGATAAACTTACCGGCAGGGAATTCCTTGAGTTTATTCGCAGTTTATATCCGCGGTCAGGGACTTGTGCCGAGGAGCAGCTTATTGACGAATTGCTTGATGTTTTCTCGCTTAAAGGTTGCGAATATCAGCTGATTGAGTTTTATTCACACGGTATGCGCCAGAAGCTTGTTTTTGCCGCCGCTCTTTTACATTCGCCTAAAGTAATGATTATTGACGAGCCGATGGTGGGATTAGACCAGCATGCAAACCGGCTGGTAAAAGACATTCTTAAACAAAAGACAA
>JACQZH010000020.1 GCA_016213925.1 Candidatus Omnitrophota bacterium
AAAGTGATTAAAGGAATCTCGGCAAAAATCAAGGCAAGATTTGTTATTACCGGAAGTCATGATGAACAGAATCTGGCAAATGAGCTCATAGGGCTAACCGGGCCGGAAGTAATTTCTTTATCCGGAAAGCTTAATTTTAAAGAATTAGGAGCTCTGATAAAACGCGTTAATTTGTTCATTTCAAATGATACGGGGCCGATGCATATAGCCGCGATCTTGAAAACGCCGTTGGTTGCTATTTTCGGACCGGGTGATGTTACGCGTTTTGACCCGCAGAATATCACGGATAAGGTAAGAGTGTTGTATGAAGGGGTTAATTGCGCTCCATGCGAAAAAGTTGAATGTAACAATATGAAATGCCTGGGTTTAATTAAACCGGAACAGGTAATTGAAGTGGCAATAGATTTACTGGAAGATTCCGGCGGGAAAATAGAAAAATTCAAATATAAATGATAAAAAAGATTTACTACTGGCTGCATCGCAGGTTTTCTAAACCGGAAGAAAAAGGCGAATATTCTGCCGGTTATTGGCAGAATCTCGTGAGAAGGGAAGTGTTGGAGCGGTGTTCCGGTATTAGCGGTAATATCCTTGAAGTCGGCTGCGGAGAAGGGTTATTCCTGCGACAGCTAAGCGAAAAAAATAAAACAGCAAAAATTTTCGGGCTGGATATCTGGGCGGATATTATTATTAAAGCGAAAAACAGGTTTAGGGAAAATAATATTAAGGGAATTGAGTTACAGCAGGCGGATGCCTGCTGCCTGCCGTATAAAAATGAATGTTTTGACGCGGTTATATGTATCAATGTCTTTTTCAACCTTGAATCTGAAGATAAAGTAAAAAAATCATTAAAGGAGATCAATAGAATTTTAAAAAAAAGCGGAAAAATATTTTTTGATATCAGGAACAGCTTGAATCCCTTGCTGTACATTAAGTATAAATTGGCAGGGTATTATGATGAAACAGTAAAAGGCCTGCCGTTAAAAACCTATAACTTCAATAAGATAGTTTTGCTGTTAAAGGAAAATAATTTTAAATTTGTGAAAAAAACCAATATCGGGTTCCCCGATAACTGGCTAGCGCCGATTTTTGCGGTGGAGGCTCAAAAAATATAATGCCGATTAGAAAAATACCTGTAGCCGGTTCTAACTTGCCGTTATCCAAGATATTAGTTTCGTTGGTTGCGCTGATTACAAATAGAAAAAGAAATTTCTCCAGGCTGCTTTCAGAGCATGCCGGAAATAAACAGGTATTTTTTTTAAATTCAGGCTTGGCTTGTTTTTATCTTATTCTGGAAGTGTTAAAGCTGCAATCCGAAAAAAAAGAGGTGATTCTTCCTGCGTATACTGCCGGCTCTTTGGCCGTAGCAGTTAAAAAAGCAGGGCTAAAACCTGTGCTTTGCGATATCTCCCTGGAAGATTTTAATATGGATATCCGTCTGCTGGAAAAAGCCGTTTCAGCTGATACGCTTTGCATTGTGGCGATACATATGTTCGGCATCTTACAAAAAGGCATAGAAAGAATAAAAGCTAAATATCCGCGCGTTTATGTTATTGAAGACTGCGCTCAAGCCATGGGCAGTAAAATAGCGGATGAGAATGCCGGAAATTTTTCCGATATAAGTTTTTTTAGTTTTAACCGGGGTAAAAATTTTACTACCTACGGCGGCGGCGCGATAGCGGTTAGTGATGAAAAGACAGCTTTGTTTTTGAGGGAAAAGATAATGCTTATGGAAAAAATATCTTTTTTTGCTGATTTTAAGTTTTTCTTCAAAACATTAGCGCTTTCTCTGGCGGTAAATCCGTATATCTACGGGATGTTGTACGGGCTTATCAGGTGTTTTAAGGAGACAAAGCCTGCGTTAGCTGTTGAGGTAAAGCAATACGCTAGGTTTCAGGAATGCCTGGGGCAGGCTTTGTTTAACAATATTAATAGTATAGCCAGTCAGAGGCACGAAAATGGAGTAAAAGTAATAGAGGCTTTACGGGAAATTAAAGATATTACAGTTCCCTTAATCTCTGCAGGGGAAATACCGGCATTTAACCGTTTGCCTGTGTTATTTAAAAATTCAGATCAGCTTGAAAAGGTTGAAAAAGTTTTGGCTGATGCCGGTATTGAGACATCGCGGATGTATTTTAAGCCGCTGCATCATATGTTTGAGTTAGGTTATAAAATAGAGGATTTCCCGAACGCGGTTTATCTGGCGGAACATCTTTTAACTTTTCCTACGCATCCTTTATTAAAAGATTCGGACATAGAAAAAATTATTACCCTTATCCAAAATACTGACTTAAGGATGATTAAGAAATCAGAGGCAGGTGTGGTATAATAAGAAATAAGGCAGGATAAAGAGTATTTTAGCGGAAAGGATAGAGATGGGCATATTAAATAAATGTTATGATAAAGACCCGCAGGTTGTGTTCAGGGAAGTGGCTGGAGAGATGATTCTTGTGCCGGTGAGAAATAACGCCGCGGATTTAGAAAGCATCTATACTTTTAATGAATTAGGCGGCCGTATCTGGGGGCTGATTAACGGCAAAAGAACGCTTGATGATATAAAAACCATACTTTTAGGAGAATTTGAAACTCAGGAAGAGGAGTTGAACAGGGACATTAACGGATTTTTTAGCGAGATGGAAAATCTTGGCCTGGTAAGAGAGAAAAAATAAAACTATGGGCTGTGATTATTTTTCCGAGATTAATTACGGGGAATTTGCCAAGCCGGTAATCGAAAGGCTTAAAAGCGAAAGAATTCCTCTAATGGGTACTTTAGAGATAACGCGCCGCTGTAATTTAAAATGCGTTCACTGCTACTGCAACCTGCCGCGGTATGATGAAGAAGCTCAAAAAAAAGAAATTCCAACGAAGGATATTTACAGGTTACTTGACCAGCTTGCGGATAAAGGCTGTTTGTTTCTTCTTATTACCGGCGGAGAACCTTTAGCGCGAGATGATTTTTTTGAAATTTATGAGTATGCCCGAAAAAAAGGGTTTATCATAACCTTATTTACCAATGCCGCGCTGATAGATAAAAAAACCGCCGGTTTGCTAGAAAAAATGCCGCCGCAGCAGACAGAGATTACTCTTTACGGCGCGACAAGGGAAGTTTATGAAAAAGTAACCGGAGTCAGCGGCTCTTTTGACAAATGTTTAAACGGAATCCATAATTTACTTGAAAAAAATATTCCGCTTAGCCTTAAAACCATGGTCAGCTCGATAAATAAGCACCAATTAACGCAGATGAAAAAACTAGCTGAAGATTTAAAACTTAAGTTCAGATTTGACCCGTTATTGCATCCGAGAATCGACGCAGGTAAAAGCCCTCGCGCATTCCGCCTGGCGGCAGATGACGCGGCGCAGCTGGACATAGAGGATAAGGAAAGATTAAAAGCCTGGCAGGAGTTTCTGGCTAAGGCAGAGGATGATGTCCAGAACCAAAGGATTTATTCATGCGGAGCCGGGAACTGCATGTTTTTTGTAGGCCCCTACGGGAAAATAAGCGTTTGCTCGATGATTTTAGAGCCGGCGTATGATATCCGGGAGCATGATTTTAATAAAATCTGGGATGATTTATTTTTGGATATTGTTAAGCAGCAGTATTCTAAATATTATAAATGCCGCGATTGCCGGATAACGCGATACTGCCAGCAGTGCCCGGGCTGGAGCATTTTGGAAAATAATGATATAGAATCAGAGGTGGAGTATCTTTGCCAAATAGCTGAAAAAAGAAAAGAAAAACTAGATAGAATGAAAATTTGTGTTTAAATAAAAGGGGGTAGCTGATGAATACAGGAAAGAAGGCTTATAATAAGCCGGTGGTAAAGAAAGTAAAGTTATTTACGGAAGAAGCGGTATTGGCCGCATGCAAGACAGCACCGGCTGCTGTCGGGAAAAACACTAGAACCTGCAGTGCTAGTGCTTGCAAAACAACTCTGGGTTCCTAATAAAAGCGATGATAAAAGAGGGTATTCAGAAATTAACTTTTAAGATCGCTGATATAGTTTTGTCTTTAGAAAACACCGGCGTTGAAAACACTTTTTTAAAGGATAATTCGTCTTCATTGTCCAGGTTTATTAGTGAAGGATCAGCGGATTTTGTTTTGGAAATAAGGCGGGTTAGTAAAAAAGATATGCCTTATTTTTCTATTGCCAAAACGGTATTTGATTCCGGAGAAACCTGGAGTTTTTATCAATGCGCGGACAAAAAGTTTTTGCTTATTGATGATTCGTCGTTAGAAGGGCAGTGGGAAACAGCGGTTTTGGTTGAGCCGGATTTTTCCCGGGGCGTGTTGTACCAGGATAAGGAAGCGTTCTCCGGTGAGTTTTTAGCTAATCCTCTTGGATATCCGGTTGACCAGGCATTGATGATAAACCTGCTTGCCCAGGGCAAAGGAGTGCTAAGCCACGGATGCGGGATTGATTATCAAGGCAAAGGGATCCTTTTTACCGGTTCTTCAGGAAAAGGTAAAACTACCCTGGCGGACTTATTTTATAAACACACCCGCGCGAACATACTGAATGATGACCGCATAATCATCCGCGATATTGCCGGCGTGTTTAGAATATACGGCACTCCCTGGCACGGTACTGGTAAATACGCTTGCCCTGAATCTGCGGCGTTATCTAAAATATATTTTTTAAATCACGCCAAAGAAAACAGCGTAATCGCGCTAGGCGAAAAAGACGCCGCCTCAAGGCTGGTAACTTTGCTATTTGCCCCTTGTTGGAGTAAAGAGGGAATGGATTTCAGCTTAAAAATATGCGCACAGCTTGCCGCGCGCGTGCCTTGTTCCCAGCTAAATTTCGTTCCGCGAAAAAGCGCGGTGGATATGATCAAAAATGAAATGCCCTAATTCTGAATTTTTCAAACTTTCTTCTCAAATATTAAAACAAGGTTCCGGCTTTACTTTTACGGCGTTGGGCCAGAGTATGTATCCGTTAATTAAAAACGGAGATGTCCTGGAAGTAGAACCGCTGGGCCGCGAAAAAATAAAATCTGGCGACATTGTTTTTTACCGTGATGATGATAACGCGGTTTTCGTCCACCGTTTAGTAAAAAAATATACGCGGGACTGCCGGCAGATAGCTGTTATCCAGGCTGACGGAGCTCTGTCCGGCGCTTTTGAGGAGATTCTTGTTAAGGATATCCTCGGCAGGGTTAAGGCAATAAGAAGAAATAATACGATTATTTATCTTGATTCTTTCCGGGGAAAAATGATAAACAGGGTTAATCTTATTTTGAGCCTGGGGATAAAAACAATAAGGCCGCTTATTTCGCGGCTTCTGCGTAGCCTCTACGTTTTTACCCGCCGGGCGTTACTGCGTTTGCCGGATAAAAATATTTTTGAAGATAAGCTTATTGATTTATGCATTTATCCGGGAATCGAATCTTCGGATAAAGCGCAACTGGAATTGCTTTTAAAAAAAACGCTGGATTGGGAGTATATCTTCAACAAAACGAAAAGCGAAGGCCTTGCCTGTGTTTTGTATGCTAACCTAAAAAGCGGCTTGTTGGGGCAGGTACCGGAGAAAACAGCAGAGCAATTTAAAAGGGAATTTACGGTAATTTGCGCGAAAAACATAATCTTTATCGAACAGTTTAAAAAGATTTCCGCGGCATTTAACGCCGCTGGCATAAAGCTGGTATTGCTCAAGGGGCTATTTTTAGCCGGACGAGTTTATGAAAATATCAGTATCAGGCCGATGAGCGATATTGATATTCTTATTAAAAAAGATGATTTATCGGCGGCTAATGAGGCTTTGAATTCGCTTGGTTACCATGCGCCTTTAGATTATAAAGATTTTCTTCCGGAGAATAAAAAGGCTTCGATGAACGCGCTTATGTACAGGGGGCGAAACGTTAATATGCCGGATGTGCATCTGCATTGGCATTTGATAAATTCCACTTGGCCTCTGGAAAGGTGGGTGGATGCGGTTGATATGCGTAGAGTCTGGGAGAATACCGAGAAAGTTAATATGGAAGGCGTTGATTTTTATTGCTTATGCCCGGAACATTTTTTAATATATTTGTGCATGCACGCTTTTACGCATTCTTTTGACCGGTTGGTTTTACTTTTCGATATATTGGCTGTGCTGCAATATTATGAAGATAATTTAAACTGGGATTTGATTATCAGCTATGCCAGGGAGTTTAAGTTTTTAAGAATTTTTCTTATTGTGCTTGAATTTATTCAAAAGCGGACAGGGAGAAGCATCAAAGGCTACAGCGTGATAAAACAGAATAAAAAAGAATTTCAGCAGAATGGGTTTGAGCAATTTAGCGGATATGATTTAAGGCGTTATGAAACGTGTTATTTTTTATACCTCTTTGAACATCCTGGATTTTTGGAAAAAGCCCGGTTTATAAGCAGGACGGTTTTTCCCGAGAAAGAGGTTATCGCGGCTGGTTTAATGCTTGAAAAAAGAAAAGTTAACTGGACTCATTATCTGCGCAGGGTATTAAATTTCTAATATTGAACCAGAGTGCCTTCAAGGCGCGCTTTATTTAAGGCATATTTAAAAGCATGAAGGCTTAAGGGAATCAGGCAGGCTGAAAATATAAGCAGAAAAAATAGTTCATTTTTTAGCTGGAAAATACTATAGCCCTTATAGACTGCCAGTTCTATTGCCCTGATAGCGTGGGTTATCGGAAAAAATTTAGCTATTGCCTGCAGAAAATCCGGCATTACGGTTATCGGAAAATATACCCCGCTGACAACTCCTTCAAGGGTATTTATCAGCCAGCCTACAGGGTTGCCTCTTTTGAAAATGATGATAAAACTAGCGGAGATTATTCCGAGGCTGGATAGGGAAATAATCGTAAGTATCGTGACCAGAAAAGAGGAAAGGATATTTAGATTACTGAAATTTATTTTAAACAAAAATATCCCGAGCGCGATATATACAGCTATGTCTATTGTCGCGATTATAAGATTCCAGAAGGCCATTCCTAAGAGCAGTACCTGGGCCTTTGTCGGGGTAATCAGAAGGGATTCCAGGGTGCCTTGTAATTGCTCATGGCGAATCCTCGAAGAGAATGAGCCGATACCGACACCGATATAGCTAAAAAAAGCCATGCTTAAGAGCACATAGGCAAAATAATCCACGCCGAATTCCGCAAGGTAGCCGCTGGCTTTACTGCCGAATAACTTATTGATGTAAAAATAGGTTAAAACAGCAAAGAAAATACCGCAGAAATTAAACAGGAAAGCAAGTTTGTAACTTGTTTCAATCTGAAAATCTTTTTTTGTCAAAGCAATAATTTTATCTATCATGTGTGATTGTTTTTAAATAAATTTGTTCCAGGGGTAACTCATCCTGCCCAAAAATTTTCCGCAATTGGGCTAAAGAGCCGAAGGCTTGTACTCGGCTTTTATCAAAGATCGCGAAAATATCGCATAATTGCTCGGCTTGCGGTATATCATGCGTGGCGATAATTATGCTTTTTCCCTCTTGAGAAAAATTTTTGATTATATTCCTTAAATTCAGCGAAGAGTTATAATCAAGGCTTTTTGTCGGCTCGTCGAGCAGAATCAGCCGCGGGTTGCCAAGAACCGCCCGCATCAGGGAAAAATTTCTTTTCATGCCTGTTGAGTACGTGTCAAAACGTTTTTCTTCATAATCAATATTGAATAGCTTGAATAATTCGCGTATCTTTGTTTTTGCTTTAACCTTATCTAAACCGTGCATACTCGCGAAAAATTCCAGGTTTTGCATGCCGGTTAAACGCCAGTAAAAACTTCTTTCTTCCGAATCGGCCAGCCCGATTATTGATTTTATTTTTTCATCATCTTTACCTACAGAGTACTTATCAACCCATACTTTTCCCTTGTCAGGCAGGATTAATGTTGAAATTATTTTCAAAAGCGTGGTTTTGCCCGCGCCGTTCGGCCCGAGAATACCGAGAATCTTGCCAATAGGCAGGGAAAAGCAGATATTATCCAGCGCCTGAACGGGGTTTTCTTTCTTAAAATGAAAAGAAACGATTTCCCTTAACCTCAAGGCAGGGTAGAATTTTTTCGACACGTTTTCTACGCATAAAATATTTTTATCCATAAAGCTTAAGTTAGCAGAAAAGCATAGCTAAAGTCAAGAACAACAAAGGAACAAAGAAACATTAGAGTTGTCAATAAGTTTGTACTTATGATAAAATAATAAAAAATACGCTGTTAAGGCGATATTAGCGGATATTTTTCATGGAAAAGAAAAACCCAAAAATTTAATAAGGAGGGGTGAACAATGAAGAAGTGTTTTTTATCTGCGATAATCTTGTGTGTTATTTTATCAGCCTCTGCTTTGGTATGCTTGGCTGAAGATAAGCCCCAGGCGCCTGAATTTGCCGGTGAGTTTTTTGGCCAGCATGTGCCTATCGGTAATTATTATTTCGCCAAAAGGGTGGTAATGAGTTTTTCAGCCGGTTGGCGTGGCACGCCAGAGGATGAGAAACAGCTTGAAGATATGGTTTGGCAGGAACTGCTTTTTTCTTTTGAAGCTTTCCGCCGCAATATAGCAGCGACAAGCGAAGAAATTGATACGGAAATCGAAAAAATATTAAAATCCAATAACGTGGAATTCAGTTTCAGGGTGGATAAAGAGAAATTTCAGGAGTGGGCACAGTCTACGCTCGGCGTGGATGTGGAGACATTCAGAAATCAGGTGGAGCATCTTATTAAGCTGGAAAAGCTAAGGAAAGAAGCGCTAAACAGCTCTGACCCGCAGGTTACTGAAGAAGAAGCCTTTCAGAAGTTTCTTGATGAGTATAACACTCTTCTGGTTGAGCTTAAACAATTCGATGAAAAAGCTGACGCGGAAAAGTTCTATCAGGAGGCGATAAAACCGGTGCCGGAACAAGGCCTGGAACTGCTTATCTGGAAGGATTTACTGTTATCTTATGAGGTTTTTAGGCGGAAAATAGATATTACCGAAGAAGAAACGGATAAGGAAATTGAGAAAACTTTGCGTGAAATGGAAGCGCAGGTTTGATGAGAACCTGGGAATAAGCGAAGAGGCCTTTAAGAAGCTTATAAAAAATCTGGCTAAAATAGATAAACTCGTACAGAAGGCCGCGTTAAAAGAAGAGCCGGGCATAGATGAAGATAAAACTTACGAAAAATTTTTGAATGAATATAAAAGTATTCCTTTGGCTTATTGGAATTTTTTGAATATTTACGCGAAAGATAATGAGGACATCCTTACTTTCGAAGCCCTTGCCGCGGCAAAGGATTTTTACCAAAGGATAAAAAGAGAAGCGGGTTTTTGGGATGACCGTAAACGTGAGGACCCTAAAGAATTTAAACGGCCGGGTTTTGTCGCGCTTGACTTTTTGCTGAATATGTGGGGGTTTGACCGCAAAGCAGCTTATGAAATGCTCGATAAGGAATTAAATACTTATTATCCTCCGGCAACTATCTATAAAGGTTATGGAGTTTTTAAAATCCTGAAAATAAGGAAAGCCGATCCTGCTGAATTTGAAAAACGCAAAGAATATTATTACGGCAGGGTGAAAGAGATAAAAAAATATAAACAATATAATGACTGGGTTGAAAAGCTAAAAGCAGAGGCAAATATAAAAAGGTATATTCAATAATATGCCCTGGAAAAATCTTAAAAGGTTTTGGAATAAATTTTTCAAGCAGCCTTTATATGCTTTGCGCGTGTTATTTAAAAGATCTCAAGCTTATTTTTTCTATTATTTTGTAAACGGCAGAAGCAGCCTGCCGGAGGCAATAACCTTATTTCTGACCCACCGCTGTAACCTGCGCTGTAAAATGTGCGGGCAATGGGGTGAGGGAGGAGTAACAAAAGACAAATCCGCACAGGTTGTTAAAAGCGAACTTCCTTTTGAAACTTTTAAAAAGCTGGTGGATGATATCAGCGGGTTTAGCCCGAATATCACTCTTTTCGGCGGAGAGCCGCTTTTATACCCGGATTGCGTTGAGTTGATCCGCTATATAAAAAGCAAAAAAATGCATTGTTTGATGATCAGTAACGGCGCGTTGATAAAAGGAAAAGCAAAGGAGCTGGTTGACAGCGGCCTTGATGAACTTAATATTTCCTTAGACGGCGCGGCCGGTCTGCATAACAGTATCCGCGGCCTGCCCGGATTATTTGAAAAAATAACAGACGGGCTAAAGGATATTGCTGAATATAAAAAATCCCGCAAATTGAAAAATACACTAATAAACCTGCAGTGCACGATAACTAAGTATAATTATGAACATCTTGAAGAGCTGATAAATGTTGCCAATGATGTCCATGCGGATTCGCTGACATATCATAACCTGATATTTTTAGGGCAGGATCTGATTGAAAAGCAGAAAGCTTATGACGAAAAACTTCAGTGCAGTTCAAAAGACTGGGAAGGCTTTGTTTTCGCTCCGGGAATAGAACCGGAGCGTTTATTTAACAAAATGAGGCAGATCTTAGCGGGTAAATATTCTTTTAACGTTGATTTTTATCCAAATCTTTCCTTGAACGGCTTAAAGGAATATTATAATAACATTTCATACCTGCCTTCGGAATACCCGAAACGGTGCTTAAGCCCATGGATTGTGGCATATGTATTTCCGGACGGAGAAGTGCGGCCGTGCCTGAATTCCAGTTTTTCATTTGGTAATATCAGGGAAAATAAGGGAATAGGGAGTAGGGAATGCAAGAAACTATAAAAAATTATAAGGATTTGCAGGTTTGGCAAAAAAGCGTTGTGTTTATAACTGAAATTTATAATATAACAAAAAAATTTCCTAAAGAAGAAATATTTGGCTTAATAAATCAAATGAGGCGTTCGGCTGTATCTGTACCTTCAAATATTGCTGAAGGATGGATGAGGCAATATACAAAAGAGTATGTGCAATTTATTTATCATGCATTAGGTTCTTGTGGGGAACTTGAAACACAATTAATAATAGCATATAATTTGCAATATATAGATGATAATCAAAAATTTTTTTTACTAGAAGAACTTACTGTTGTTATTAAGATGTTGCATGCTTTATTGAAAGGATTGCGAAAATGAACAGCAGCAATTTCTTAAATCCTATACCTAATTCTCTAAACCCTATTCCCTATCCCCAAATCCCTAAGATAAGGCTTGCCCACATCATCACCCGTATGGACTGGGGCGGATCTACGGATATCGTTCGCATATTATGCGAATACGCTAATCAGGAAAAATATGAGCTTACGTTGATAACCGGGCAGAGTTACAATAAAAGTAGAAAAACAGAAAATTTTTTTGAAAGTTTTAAAGAACATATTGTAATAGTGGGTTCATTAAAGAGAGATATCAACCTTTTTTTTGATTTAAAGGCTTTAATTGAGCTGTATCAGATTTTTAAAAAAGAAAAATTTGATATTGTACACACGCATACAGCTAAAGCCGGCATCCTCGGCCGCTTAGCCGCCCGGCTTGCCGGGATTAAGGTGATTGTGCATACATCGCATGGCCATAATTTTTACGGGTATTTTGGATCTTTAATGAGTAAAATAATTATTTTAGCTGAAAAGGCCGCGTCAGCTATAACTGATAAGATTATAACGCTTACCCGGCTTGAAGCAGATGACTTGGCGCGGTACAGGGTCGCGCTTAAAAAGAAAATAGTTGTTGTAGAAACCGCGGTTGAAATGAAGCAGGAAAGGATCATAGATGAAAACATAAGGGGATTAAAAAGGTTTGGGCTGGATCTGCCGGCACGGGCTTTGCTGGTCGCTATGGTGGCAAGGCTTGAACCGATAAAAGGCGTGGAATATTTTGTTAACGCAGCAGTGAATTATTGCAAAAGATTCAATAATGTCTTTTTTTATTGTATCGGAGACGGAAGTTTAAGAGAATTTCTTCAGAAAAAGATCGATGAAACAGGGTTTAATAAAAATATATTTCTTATTGGATGGAAAGATAATCCGCTGGAATTCATGGCAGTAATGGATATTGTTGCCCTGGCTTCGTTAAATGAGGCTGTAGGCTTGGTTTTGATCGAAGCGCAAAAACTCGGGATTCCGGTAGTGGCAACAAGGGTTGGAGGGATACCGGAAATAGTCCAGGATGGTATCAGCGGGATACTAGTTGATGCGGCAAACAGCGATCATTTACTTGGAGCGATGGAGGAGCTGATAAATAATGGAGAAAAAAGAAAAAAAATGGCAGAACAGGCTTATGAGAGTATGCAGAATAGGTTTACTCCGGAAAATTTTGTGAAAAACGTGAACGAAGTATATGAGGGTTTATTTTGGCGAAAAAAATTATCCTAACCGTGCTGCTTATTTTATTATGTTTGAATCCTGCTGTTGCCGGTGAAAACAACGGACAGGTTCCGGTATTAATACAAGTTAGTTCGAATTTAAGTGACGGCCGTTTAAGCTCGGATGAAATCATGCACATTGCCGAAGGTGAAGGGTTTAAGGCAGTTGTTTTTACCGACCGGGAAATCATGCGCTGGGAGTATGGCCTCTGGCCGCTGCGTAATCTGCTCAAAAAGAAAGTTGAGCAAAATTCCATATTTAAATACGGCATAAGTAAATATTTTGAGTATATGAGAGAGCTAAAAAAACGCTTTCCGGATATGGCGATTATTCTGGGGGCGGAAACTACGCCGTATTATTACTGGATGGGAAATCCTTTTAAAGGAGGGTTGAAGCTTTTTAACGCGCATAAGCATTTGCTTGTTTTTTAGCAGGGGGTTTTATTTTTATTAGCCTGCTTTTTTTTATCAATAATTATCCTTATCGAAAAATAACTTATGATCAATATAGCGCTGATATAAGAACATCGTATCAAAGGGTTATTGACTATAGCAATAGTATTAACGCGCTTACTTTCTGGGCGCATCCAGAAGCAAAATACTATCAAAAAACAGGCGCGGTTGAGATAATTACCGACGATCATGCGGAAGAGTTAATTAATACGCAGAATTTTACCGGGTTTTGCGTTTTTTATGAAGGTTATGAAAAAACCGGCAGGCCCGGCGGTTTATGGGACAAGATATTAATTGATTATTTGGATGGTAAGAGGCAAAAGCCTATCTGGGCAATCGGGGGCTCTGCGTTTGATTATGACGGAGATTTTAAAGAGCGCTGTAAAGACCTGGTTAATATGGTGATCGCGGATAAAGTAAATGAGGCAGATATTCTTGAGGCAATAAGAAAAGGTAAGGTATATGTGAACAGGGGCAAAGAAGCGCATAATTTCATTCTGGAAGATTTTTCCGTTTATAACGGAGCCGGCAAAAAAACAATGGGTGAGCAAATAGTGATCGAAGAACAGTTCCCGATTATTAAGATAAAAGCCGGATTTAGAAATGCTGAAAATCTAAAATTAAAAATCAATGTGATAAAAAATGGAAAAGTTATAAAAAAAATAGAAAATGATGCCCCTATTGAAGAAGCTTTTACTGATGATAGCGAAAATGATCTTAAACAAAGTTATTATCGTCTTGAGATCAAAGCCGAAGGGCTGCATGTGATAAGTAATCCGGTGTTTGTTGAAAGGCAGGGAATAGGGAATAGGGAGTAGGGAATAGGGAGTAGGGAGTAGGGAATAGGGAGTAGGGAATAGGGAGTAGGGAATAGGGAGTAGGGAATAGGGAGTAGGGAATAGGGAGTAGTAAGAACTATAATATAATTTTTAATCCCTAATCCCCAAACCCCAATCCCCAAACCCCAATCCCCAGCCCCTAAAATATTATGATAATAAGCGTTCATCAACCTCAATATTTAGCGTGGCTTGGATATTTTGACAAGATTAATAAAAGTAATTGCTTTGTTTTTTTGGATACTGTACAATATAAAACTAGGGAGTTTCAGAACAGGAATAAGATTCGCACGAAAGACTCCTGGATATGGCTTACAGTGCCGGTAAAAACAAAAGGGTGTTCCAGGCAAAGTATCGCGCAAGTGCTTATTGATAATGAAGTTGACTGGGCAGAGGAGCATAAAAAAAGTATTTGCTCCTGGTATAGCCACGCGCCGTATTTTAAAAGATATTTTCCGTTTTTTGAAAGTGTTTACGGCAAAAAATGGGAAATGTTATGCGAGCTGAATATACATATAATAAAGTATGTTTTGGAAGAGCTGGAAATTGCAACGCCTCTTTATTTTGAGTCGCAAATACATACAGAACATAAAAGTACGCGGCGTATTATTGAAATATGCCAAAAACTAAACGCGGATAGTTATTTGTCAGGGGCCGGGGGGAAGAATTATTTAGAAGAGGAAGAATTTGAAAAAGCCGGAATTAAACTGGTTTATCAGAATTATGAACACCCTGAGTATTCCCAGCAGTTTTTAACGCAAAAGCACCCCTTCGAACCCTACATGTCAATTGTTGATCTATTGTTTAATGAAGGACCAAAAAGCAAGGATGTTATCAGAGAAACCAGAAACCTGTAGCCAGTTGACAGAGCCCGAATTTCTAAAAAGAATTTTAGGCAGGTACTGGAATGAGGTGCGTTGGTTTAGAATTGTATCCCCCGAAAAGAAGCAAGAACTTGAAATAGTTAATGATGTTTTAAAATTTCCGGTTACTGTTGTCCGGTTAATGAATTCTAACGAAGCGGAGCTAAGTTGTTATGTACGAATCTTACTGGAGTTTAGAGGAAAAGCCGTTTGAAAATACTCCGAATCCGCAATTTCTCTATCATTCTCCCCAGCACGAAGAAGGTTTATCCCGTCTTTTATACGCAGTAAGCGAAGGCAAAGGAGCGGGATTATTAACCGGAGTTTTCGGCTGCGGCAAGACATTACTTGGCCGGACATTATTTCAGGAACTTGACCGAGATGTTTATAAAACCGCTTTTATTGCTAACCCCTTTTTGAGTTACACAGAGCTTTTAATGCATATTACTTATAGCCTTGGAGCGCGTGACCTGCCGCAAAACAAACAGGATGTTTTGGTCAATGTTGTTTTAGAGCGGCTGGGAGAGATCCTTGAAAATAATATGCGCGACGGCAAAAAAACCGTTGTAGTAATAGATGAAGCCCATGTTATTACGGATCGCAAGGTTTGGGAAGAACTGAGGCTTTTGCTGAACTTTCAGATTGAAAACCGTTTTCTTCTGACATTACTGATTTTAGGACAGCCGGAGTTAAAGGAAATAATTGAGTCAAATAAGCAGTTTTCTCAAAGGCTTGCGGTAAAATTTCATCTAGGCCCGTTAACAGCCGGCGAGACCGAGCAGTATGTATTGCATCGGCTCAGGATTGCCGGCGCGCAAAAGCAGATATTTACACCGGGGGCAATAGCTTTGATCTATAAGAAAACCGGCGGTATCCCCAGAAGGATTAATCATATTTGCGACCTGGCGCTTTTTGCCGGTTTTGGAAAAAATGTGCCGCTGGTTACGGAAACTATAATTGACGAAGTAAGTTCTGATGTGGAGGATTAAAAATAAACCTTAAACACTAAATCCTAAACTCTAAATAAATTTAAATGAATAAAGATCAAAACTCAAAACCGTATGATTTAGGACAAAGAACAAAAAAATTTGCTAAAGAAGTAAGATGCTTTGTTAAAAGTTTAACTAATACATTGGCAAATATAGAAGATAGTAGGCAACTAATTAAAGCCTCGGGTTCTGTGGGAGCGAATTATATTGAAGCAGAAGAATCTTTAAGCAAAAAAGATTTTTTAATGAGAATTAAGATTTGTAGAAAAGAGGCAAAAGAAAGCGGATATTGGCTTGAGTTAATAGAAGAAAGAGGTAAAGAAGTTAACGAAAAGAAAGCTTTGTTACAAGAGGCAATGGAACTAACAAAGATTTTTGGGTCAATAGTAGAGAAGTCAAAATAGTGTTTTAATTTTTTTTAGTTTGGGATTTATTTAGGATTTAGGGTTTAGGGTTTAGCAAAAATGGGAGCTTAGAATATGAATATTTTAGCGATTGGCGCTCATCCGGATGATATTGAAATCGGCTGCGGAGGAACCTTAATAAAATACGCTAATGCCGGGCATAATGTGTATCTTTGTGTTTTATGCTATGGAGAAGTCGGAGCGGATCCTCAAATTAGAAAAAAGGAACAGGAAGAATCCGCTAAAACTATGAAAGCGAAAGAAGTTTTTTGGGGAAAATTTAGAGATACTCATATATCCGAAGACCGGGAGCTGATCACATTCATAGAACATGTTATAAAAAAAGTGGAGCCCCATGTTGTTTTCATTAATTATTTTAATGATGTTCATCAAGACCACAGGGCCGCGGCAAAGACAAGCCTTTCAGCGACGCGTTATATAAAAGAAGTGCTTTATTATGAGGTTCCGACTACCAGGGATTTTCAGCCGGAAATTTTTGTTGATATCGGCGATGTTATAAATGAAAAACTGGAGTTATTAAAGCATCATGAGTCACAGATAGACAGGACCAGGGTAGAAGGCCTTTCAATTTTAGAGATTGCTCAATCTTGCGCGAATTTCCGCGGCTTTCAAGGCAGGGTTAAGTACGCGGAAGGATTTTCCGCGGTGAGGATATTAAAGGAAATATCTTAAGAGTAACCAGAAACCAGTTGCCAGTAACCAGGAATTAATAAAGAGTAAGCAGGAAGCAGTAACCAGAAACTAGAAACCGGAAATCCAGAGAATAGCGGTGATGAAAGAATTTGAATTTGACTTTGAAAGATTAAAAGTATACGAGAAAGCATTAGATTTTATTGATGAAATATTTAAAATATATAAAGATTTAAATCAAGAATTCAAATATGCTATAGGTAGTAATATGGTTAGAGCCGGATTGTCTATAGCAAACAACATTGCCGAGGGTAATGATAAAAAGTCTTTGCGGGAAAAGAATAGGTTTTTTAATATTTCTTCAGATTCAGCAAGAGAGTGTGTTTCTGTGCTGAATATTTTAAAAAGGCAAAAGCTGGTTGATAACAGCTTGTATCAGGAATTAAGGCTTATGGCGAGAGAAATAACCAGCATGCTTAAAGGTTTAACAAAGGATTAGCAAAATTCTGGTAACTTATTTTAAACGATTTTTTTGTCTGGCAACAGGTAACTGGTAACAGGTTTCTGGTTACTTATATATACACACACATAATAAACCAATGAAGACACTAACAGCATTTCTTATAGCACTTATTGTTTCTTTCCTAAGCGCATTCTTATTCAGGAAGATGGCCTTGGCGCTTGGAATTTTGGATGTTCCCAACCATAGAAAAGTTCATTCAGAACCTATCCCTTTGCTGGGCGGATTAGGGATATATCTTGGCGTTATCAGCGCGTTTTTATTTTTTTCAAACAGTTTCCGTTCCGTACTGCCGATTTTTATCGGCGGATCAATAATCCTTTATATGGGCGCGTATGATGATATCAAAGGGCTTTCCGCCCACTTGCGCTTTTTTATTCAGCTTCTTGCCGCGGGAGTAGTTATAAGTATGGGCATAAGGGTAAGCTTTTTGCCGGATACTTTACTTGGGAATATCGCGGAGGTTATTACGACTGTGATCTGGATTGTCGGAGTAACTAACGCTTTTAATTATCTTGACGGGCTGGATGGATTGGCCGCAGGCTCCGCTGTGGTAAACCTGCTTTGTTTTAGTATAATTCTTTATAGAAGCGGCCAATATCCATTAGGTTTGGCAATTTTTATTCTCATGGGCGCTTGTTTGGGATTTATCCCGCATAATTTTTTAGGAAAAAAACGCATGTTTTTAGGTGATGCCGGCAGTATGTTTTTAGGCTTTTGCTTGTCCGCTATCGCGATTATGGGTGACTGGGCAGGCGATAATGTGGTTAAGTTATCAATACCGATACTGATTCTCGGGGTGCCGATATTTGACATGATATTTACGACAATAATGAGAATAGCAGAGGGCAAGGTGCGTAATGTTATTGAATGGCTGCAGTACGGAGGTAAAGACCATTTTCACCACTATCTTGTAGACTTGGGGCTTGGGCAAAGGCAGGCAGTGTTTTTTATATACTATTTAACGTTTTCTTTAGGATTAGGGGCGATAATGGTTTCAAATGATACGGCACTCGAAGGATTGCTGACTGTTGTGCAGTCTTCGATTGTTTTTGGGATTATTGGGGTGCTTATAGTACTTGGAAAAAAAAGGCATCAGAGCTTGAAACACGAAGATGAGACTGAGCAAGTAACCAGTAACCAGTAACCAGTAACCAGAGGGTTGGGGTATCAGGAAAAAGTAAAAAAATTTTGACAATATGTAGAACCAGTAGTGTCAAAAGTTTTATGAAAGATGGGATGAAAACATGAAAGAATTTACCACGGAAACGCAGAAGACGGGGGACGCTGAACTCCCTGCCTTGCCGGCAGGCAGGTGTGTTCTCTATGGTGAAGATTTTATCCCAAAATTTGGGTTTATTTGGTTATGGAAAAAGGAGGCGGTTATGAAAAAAGTAGCAAAATTAATGCTTGTAGTTGCCGGGATAAGTTTTATTAGCGGATTGGTCTCCCGGGTAACTGTAATGCCTATTCCGCCGGGCGTATACGGATTGGAAGCAAATGCTTTTTTGCGTTTTACAGATACCTGCTTGCTTGCGGCAATTGCATTAATGCTTTTTGCGGGCAAAGATAAATAAAAAGAAAATGAAGGCAGGGATGCGGATTAAAGACTTTTACAAAGCATTGACAGGTTGCCATAAATATGGTACACTTGTAATAGCAGGAAAAGGCAAACTTCCGCCACAAAGCGTGGCGGGCTCGCTTGTTTTTTTAGCGGGCGTGGTAACACGAGGACGTCCCGAATGTAGGTACTCAAGCCAGTATTTCTTCGGGACCCCGAAGCGGAGCGCAGAAAAGCACTTCATTCGGGGCAAAGCCGTGCGTCCCGCAATTGCGGGAATGGCAGGTTGCCCTAGTTAATGTTACCCAGGCAGTTTGCCTGGGATTTTTTTTTGAGAAAAGTGGAAAGTGCCAGGCATAAAGCGGAAAAGTGCCAGGCAAGGCAACAGGATGGATAATAACGAATAGGAAAAATGGAGTTGAGGTAAAGGATGCCGAGATTACCGAGAGTTTACATTGAAGGATCTTTGTATTATGTAACGTGCCGTGGATTGGCTGGGCAAAAAATTTTTCATGAAAATGAGGATTATAAAATGTACTTTGGGCTTCTAAAAAAATATAAAGATGAACTGGAAGTCAAAATATATGCCTATACTTTAATGTCCAGCCATTTGCACCTTTTGCTTGAGGTAAATGAACATACCAGTCTCTCCACCTTAATGCATAATTTAAATACAAGTTATACTAAATACTATAACAGCCGTTATGAGCGCCAAGGGCATCTTTTCCGGGAAAGGTTTAGGGCTGCCATTATTGAAAAAGACCCTCAAACTCTTTTGTATCTTTCCGCGCATATCCATTTAAACGCAAAACGCTTAGGAATTGCTTTAGAAGCTCAAAGTTATCCGAATAGCAGTTATTCTTTATACCTTAATTATGAACAGGCTGATGACGGGGCATTGGATATAAAAAATGAAATTGCTCAAGTTTTAAGCGGGCTGGTAGGAGAAAATTATGCCGAATATATGAAAAAAATGGAAAAATCCGGTGATTTTAAAAAATTGCATAATCAGCTTCAACGGAAAAAGGTTGCCGGTTCAGACCAATTTATTGAAAAGGTAAGAAAAGAGATCAATTCTTTTCGCCCGCAGGATGATGAGCAATTGGCAGAACCGCAAGAACAAGAGAAAAAGACAGCTTTAAGCGTAAGTAAGGCAACAGGGCTCTTAATCGTGGTGGCTGCTTTAAGCGGGGTTTATTTTTATTTTAACTATACCCGGCCGGTTCCTGAAAAAAAAGAAGTTGTCGCGGTTAATCCGCAGCCGGAACAAATAAAGCAAATAACAACAGCGGCGCCGGAGGTGCTGATTGACCTTAATCAGACTCAATGGCAGGCGGATTTATTAAATCTTGACGGCACAATTGCCGGCGCTGATATCCTTACTTTTGAAGACGGTAAGTTTCAATCTGATTATTTTTCCCGGTTCGCGTATAAAAAAACAAAATATTCAATGATTATCAGAGATAATAAAATTATATGGGAGACCATACAAATATCTCCTAACGGCAGTGTGTCCTGGCACGGTGAAGTTGAGGTAGGGCAGATGTACGGAATCGTAAACTTGCGCCAGAGCGGTAAAATAACGCAGGAGTTTTCTTTTAAAAGCGTTAAGTACGGGAGAAAGTAATGTTAGATGCAAGACTCAAGACTCAAAAACATTTCAAAAAACTGGAGGATGTTATGAAGAGTTTAGGATTGTTTGCTGTATTATTTATGGCGTTTATGCTTAGTTTTTCAGGACAGGTAGTGGCGCAGGAAAAAGTGATAAAGGAAATAATAGTGCAGGTTAACTCTGATGTTATTGCGCTGCCTGATGGCGATGCGGCTAATATCCCTATTTCAGCCGTAAGAATCAGGTCTTCGGAGTTAAGGGATTTGAACCAAACTTATAACGCGGTCAGCCTCGAGAAATTATATGTTCTTGAAACAGCAATGGCTGTGGATAAACAAATGAAGAAAAAAGATTTTAAAGGGGAAACATTAAAAACGGAAAAAGTGGAACAAGTGGACAGCCCGATTAACATTGGGCTAGTATTTTCAAAAGAGATGAAAAAGCAGGAAGAAGAAAAAGGGAACAAAGTTTTACAAATGGACAATGCCTATATAATCCAATTAGAAGTTGATCCGGGACAAAATATGACTGAGGTAGCGACCGCTTATAAGGCGCTGCCGGTTGTTATTTATGCTGACCCAATAATAAGGAGTAAATGATATGGGACCGACTAGAACGATCGCGCGGCAAAGGACGAAACGGCTTGGGCAGGGATGCCTTTCCAAGGTTTTGTTTGTATTAGCGGCGACGGCGGTATTAGGATTACTCGGGGCGGAGCTATGCCCCGATCAACTGGCTTTCGCGCGCACCAAGATTCAAAGCGGGACGGTCAGCGCTATTACGTTAACAAACCCCATTGAAGTTACTCTTGCTGAAAACGTTGATAAATCAAAATCTATTATTTTATTTTCCTTTTATACGACTACGACTACACCTGCGCTTCAGTCTTTCGCGGCGCGTTTTAAGGCAGGAGTGGATAACGTAATACAGTTTCAACGTAATACAGGGTCTACAGCTGTTCGCCAGCAGATTAACTATTCTGTAATTGAGTCGGATGCTTTTGAAGTGGAATATCGCGAAGATGCTATCGGCGCAGGCGTTTGCGCTCCGGCTGCTATTAACTTAGCAGGGACAGTGGATTTCACTTTAGGGAAAACATTTGTGATTTCCAGATGCACTAATATCAACAATACGACTGCGGCGAATATAATCCAGACTTTTTTTACTGCTAACTTGAATTACAACACCGCTCCCACGGTTGACCAGTTGGTATTGAAACGTTACGATACCGCAGGCACTACGGAAACTGCCTGCGAGGTTTGGTCTTTTATCGTAAAATTAAAGGATGATTCCACAGTCCAAGAAGGGTTAGTTGCCGGAGGGTCCACGGATTTTATGATTTCCGGTGATTTGGCTACAGCGGTTGACCGTTCCAAGTCATTCTTAATTTTTGGACTTAATAATTCGGCCGCGGATTGCGACCAGCAGATACGCGGTTCGATTGTTTCGGATGTGAGTGTCGGTTTTAATAAAAGAGGCGCCGGCGGTACTTCAGAAGTTTATTATTATTGTGTTGAATTAGGCACTTTAGGGTTTGTGGAAAACGGAGAAGGAACTATGCCTAATACCGCGGGTGACGCATATTCTTCCAAGAATTTTAGTTTGGCAAACCAATATGATACGGATTGGCGTTTTGGGATTGTTTCGGCAGATGCTACGAATAACCAAGCTGCTCCGGATAGGTTTAGAGTCGCTGTTGAGTTTACAGGCAATAGTACTTTAACTACTGCAAAAGGAGATAGTTCATATGTTTCGGTCGTTGATTATTTTGCCGGCCAGCTCGAACCGATGAAACTCTTTTCCCCTAACGGCGGTGTTAGCCAGGTATTGAAATGCGGCGAACAGCAGGATATCAGCTGGTATGCCCCTGCTGGTGTTAGCCAGGTAAATATTTACTTGTCTAATAACGGCGGTGCGAGTTACGATATTCCGCTTGCTACTGGAGTAGCTAATAATCCTTCTGGTTCAACTACTTATAACTGGACTCCTTCTGCCGCAGATGGCGCGATTATCGGTAATCAGATTAGAATCAAAGTAGTGGACAAGGCTTATATTGACGGCGGCGGCACAGCAAATGCCGCGGCTTGCAAATATTCTTCGGATGCTTCAGATGCTAATTTTGAAATTATTGCTAAGATCGACCAGACGTATCCTGCGGGAGGAGAACAGATAACTTTTGGCGATGCCTTAAATATTGCATGGACGTTTTACGGCCCTGTTGGCAGCAGGACCGTAGCAATAAAATATGATACAAACAGCGGTGACGGCGGATATGGCAATACTATTGCTACCGGGCTAGCTCCTGCCGGCAGCCCGCATTCGCTGAATTGGACAACAACACCGCTTCCTTTGAGTAATACGCTAAGAATAAAAGTTGAACAAGTAGGAGAAGAATCAAGGGTTAAAGACGCGTCAAATTCTAATTTTACGGTTAAAGGGGCAATCGTGTTAGGAGCGCCGACTGGCGGAGAGACCTGGAAAATAGGAGAGCTAAAAGATATTGTCTGGGTAGCTAAAGGCGCCAGTTATATGACCTCTGGCGTTGATATTAAAGTATCAAGAAATGCCGGCGGCAGCTGGAGTACTATTACTACTAAGGCCGCGGATTACTTATATAATACTAAATACGCTAATCAGTCGTATTATGAATGGACAGTTGAGGCTCCAGGTTCTTCAGAGGCGTTAATTAAAGTGGTTTCCATTGATTATCCCGCGGCAACCGCGCAGTCAACTAATTTAACTATCCAGCAAACTGTGCAGGTGAATGTGCCTGTTGTATCAGGACAGATATGGCGTGTGGGAGAGCCGAAAAATATAACTTATACAATTCAGGGAAGTGTGCCCAATATAGACCTGCATTATTCTATTCTTGCCAGCCCGGATCCGCTTAATGACTCGCACTGGAATAGTATTGCTACTACGATAAACACAACAACTTATCCTAATTCATATGCCTGGCCGGGAGGAGTTGCTAATAATATCAGTAATACTTGCTGGCTGAGGATACGTGATAGTGTTAATACGAATATTTATCATGTCAGCACCTATAATTTTAAAATTAAGGGGAATATAAATATAAGCCAGCCGATAGCAAATCAGCTTCTTCATTACAGTGTCTCGGAAACTTTAGCCTGGACAGTTACAGGTAGTGTTAACGGAACAGCGGATATAAAATTATCAACTAACGGAACCACGTATGATTACACCATAGGAACTAAGGCAATCGCGGGAGCCGGCGGCTATACTTTTGCCTGGACGCCGAATGATCCGTTGCATCTGGGAGTTGCCTGCAAGCTTCAAGTTGTGATGCAGGGAGATTCGGATACTCAAGGTGTTACTGCGGATTCTTTTAAAGTCAGGCCGAACATTGCCCTGACATATCCTAAAAGCCAAACCGGAGTTGAGGTTAATGTGGATGACCCTGCTGATAAGCTTTATATAAAATGGACTCCCAGCCCGGAAAATTTCGGGACTGTAAATATAAGATATGACCTTGATAACGGAGCGGGTAATTATCCTGATTCTAATATTGTTGTCAGCAATTATGCTTCTAATACTAAACCCAATGCTGTTGATATCGGATATGAATGGCAGGTTCCGGATTCACCGGGAATGGTAACCAATAAGATGAGAGTAATGGTTTATAAAACCGGCGAAGCTGTGCGTACTGATGTTTCAGATACAAGTGATGCTAGTTTTACAATACTGGGGACTTTGACATTGACTGGCGCGTCAAACGGAAGCGGGACTCCGGAAGAGCTTCTTTGGAAAATAGGAACCAATAAAACTATAACCTGGACAGCAAAAGGAGATATTACGCCGGTTAATATCTATTATTCTTTGGATAACGGAGGTTCATGGAATGACCTGGTAATCGGATATGCCGCGGGTTCCGGTAACCGGCAGTGCAATGATATCTGGAATCCTATTCCCGATGATGTATTGTCTTCGGTGCCCGGTTCAATCAGGGAAACAGACGTAAAATTTAGGATAACCAACACCAGCCAGTCAATTGAAAATATATCAACTGGGAACATAACTATTCAGGCAAGGATAATCCTGCAAAAGCCGACAGGCCAAAGTACGGTGCTTACTGTAGTTGACCCGGCTGATGATCCCGCAAGTTATACGGAAAACCAGATTGCCTGGACTTATAACGGTGATGGATTGGATACTGTCCAGATAGTTTATGATACACAAGGCGGCGGAGGCGGTTATGGCGGTATAGTAGAGAATAGTGTTTCTGCTTCTGCCGGGGCATGGGATTTATGGCAGGTGCCTGATATTGTAGGTGATAATGTAAAGGTAAGAGTAAGAGCGCCTGGCGCGAACGGGGATTATGTGTATGGAGAATCCGCGGAATCTTTTAATGTAAAAGGCCAGATAAAAATAATTGCTCCTGATCCGCTGATTAACGGAGCTACTGTTTGGAAAGTTGACAGAGCAGCCGCGGATGCAGCATTTGCCAGTGTTAAGAATCTACAGTATAAATGTTTTTGAACTTTAGGCGATTCGAATACTTTAGGATTGAGCATAGATTATGCCGCTGACGGACAGAACTTTACCACAAATATTTCCAGTAACGCGGATGCAAGTGATAACGTGCTTAATTCCGTTCCTTGGACAGTGCCGAATGAGATTGGTACTGATAATAAGATCAGGATATCGGATAATGAAACAACTTATACTCCGGCAACTACGAAAACATCAGCGTATTTTACGATTAAGGGACAGTTAAAAATGCTTGAGCCTGCCGGAGGCGAATCATCATACGGCGTGAGTACTTCGCAGGATATCCGCTGGAAATATGCTGGAACCATAAGCAGTAATCTTAATTTTTATCTTGATAATCTGGGAGGCGGAGGAGGATATCTTACTTTAATTAACCAGTCGGGGCCGATTGCCTATAATTTAAGCGAGGCAAGTTACATATGTTATTATCCCTGGACAACTCCAGCTACAGCCGGCACGCAATATAGTATTAAGATTGAGCCATCGGATAATACACAGGCTGACACGGTTACAACAGACGCGACAAATTTTCGTGTTAGAGGAACCATAACGCTTGAATACCCGGGTAAAGGCGCGGGAGAGGTTTGGTATGTTAATGATAATGTAAATAATAAGATCGACTGGACAGTTACAGGAGGCATTCCTACGGTTGATATTTATCTTGATACAAACGGAGCGCCTTACACTAATCAGACAACAATAGTTTTGGATCATGTTAGCGCGTCGCAAAAGCCGTATATCTGGCAGATTCCGGATAATGGGCTGCGAGAATCGGTTACTTCAGATACCTGCCGTATATTGATTTATGACGGCAACGATCCGACTGTAACAGACCAGTCTACTTCTAATTTTAAAATAAAACCAAGAGTTATTCTTGATGCTTTATCAGGAACTCCCTGGACAATCGGACAAACTCCGACTATAAGCTGGGATTCAAGCGGAAATGTCGGGAAAGTCAGGGTGTATTATTCAAATGACGATAAAGCTAACTGGAATCTGGTAAAACCAGTATCTTTTACTGCCGGAAGTACGGGCAGTACAAGCTGGTATATTGATCCGGCGGCTAGTTTTGAAAATGTTACGCAAACCGGAAAATTAAGTTACATAAAACTGATAAGATTTGACGGTGATGTGGAAGATACGGATGCGGGTATTTCCGCGGCTTCAGCAGGGTTTACTATCTATGGAAAATTAACGCTTAATTCACCGCTGACTCCGCAGAATTATAATGTCTTAAGTACAAATCAACCGATAAACTGGTCGGTTGACGGAGCTGTGGGTAATATTGAAATCAAATATTCCACGAATGATGCCGGCGGTTATCCGGACGCTAGTTTTACCGGTCATATAGCCGGGCCGATTGCGGCTAACTGGTGCGAATTGAACGGCAACTATGGTATGACTATACCTAATGACCCGCAGGCAAAAGTAAAAATCAGAGTAAGGGAAATAAATAATCCGAATATCGTAAAATGCGATACAGCGGTTTGTTCGTTTAAAGGAAATATTTTGTTTAATCAGGGCACAACAAACGGCCAGAACCTTATTGTGGGAACGCAGCATACGATAAGCTGGGAAAATGTCGGTGATTTTAGCTCGACATATTTAAAAGTTTACTACCGGAAGAACGGCGCCAGTTGGCAGGATATAAATCCTAACTTAGCCGGTAATGCAGGCGGAGTACAGAGCTGCCCCTGGACACCGATAGATACGGATATTTCTGATGATATTGATTTTAAGGTTGAGCTTGGCAGTGATTCTACTGTTTGGCGTGAAACAGACCAGGTGGGAGCAAGCAACAGTGTTTCCGGAAGCCTGGTACTTGTTAGCCCGACATTGGGAACAGAGACTTATACAGTCGGACAGCAGGGTACGATATCATGGCTTAAATACGGAAGTATCGGCGATTTAAAAATTGAATTAAATACAGGCAGCGGCTGGCTGAATAATACGACTGACGGAACAAATCTGCCTGATAACCAGAATTCCGGCGCTTCTGGAGCTACCCAGTCATATAATACGTGGAACGTACCGGATAAAATAACTAATAATGGGCAGATAAGAGTTACAAGTAACAGCTATCCGGTGTTGACTGATGAAACAGAAGCAATTAAAAAATTCAAGATAAAAGGAGTTTTTAATTCTTTATCAGAGCCTAACGCGTCAACAATATGGAAAGTCGGCAATAATCAGACTATAACCTGGGACGCGACAGGCGATATGGATGGCCAGGGAGTTAAAATAGAAATTTGGACACCGCTTGGCGGCTATGAAACTATTGAAAATAATTACGGAGTAGGAACTCTTCAATCCGGTACTAACAGTTATACCTGGACATACACCGGAGCTGCAATACAGGATAAGATGACGGATAATTGTAAAATTAAGGTATCATCAGTTACTCATCCTGATGTTTCGATTGAAACTCCTGTAGGATTCAAATTTATACCGAAGATAACCGTAACGGATATGGCAGCGCAGGTAGTTGCCGAGACTAAACCTACTTTGCAGTGGAGTTATACCGGAACCAAGCTGGGTAATGTAAACGTGGTATTTGACCCGAATGGAGACGGAAATTTAGCGGATGGGACACCACTGTTATCCGGAGTAAGCAGGGATAGCGGAGCAGGCGCCGGAATCCCGGCGTTAACTGCGCTGCCGGATACTCTGACGACAAGCGGAAAGATAGTAGTCAGTGACGAAACAGCAGCGTATGCTTCCGGAGCAACCGGATTTTTTGAAACCATCGGCTGGATAGAAATAACCCAGCCAAACGGTTCAACAACCTGGAAAGTAGGGGATCCCACGAACAATATTTTATGGAATTATAAAGGAGCTATCGGTAATGTAAAAGTGTGGGCGGATTATAACGGTAATGGTGTGTATGACGGCTTTGATGAAAATTTATCAGACTCAATGCCGGCAGGCGCGGCAGGCTTAGGCAGTTTAGAATGGCCGGGAAATATAGACGACCGTGTATCAACCGGAGCAAAGATATGGGTTGAATCGCTTAATACTTCGGTTAAGGATGATTCAATAGCGTTTAATATATTAGGTGATATTAAATTGGATACGGATGTTTATGGAATTGGCGGAAAAGTAATCAAGATAAAATCAGATGACAGCCAGTCATTAGCTATCGGCTGGTATACGCAGGGAAGCGCGATAAACGAAGTCAAGATCCAGTATTCGTTGAATGGACTGGGAGGAACGTTTTTTGATATCGTGACAGTAGCAAATAGTTTGTACGGGCCGTATGAGGCAACAACCAATCCTCTTACAGTGAACACATATACTTGGGATAATAATTCTCCGGCACCTATCCCTACGGCAACAAAGACTATGGATGGCGTAATAAAAGTAATCGCGGTAATCAGCGGAGTGCCGCAGTTAGCTACCAGTGATAATTCAGCAGGCCAAGGAAAGTTTGTTATTTCCGGAAATATTGAGATATCTCCGAATTTAGACGGAGAAGTATGGGAGACAGACGGAACAACCCCGCATACTATTACCTGGAATTTTGCCGGGCCGATAACTAAAGTAGACGTGCGTTACGCGGCGGGCGGAGTGGATTATTTATTATATCCGGCATTAGCTACAAATATAGATGTAGATACAGCTCCTTTGTCTGACGGTTCCGGATATTACAACTGGACTATACCTTCAACGCTTACTGATGACCTGATTTCCAATGGAAAACAGGCGAAAATAAAGGTTCTGGATAATACAATGTCCACTTACGCGTTTGCCGAATCCCAGACATTTACGATAAAGAGCAAATTAAATTTCAGCGCAGGAACACTGACAACGTTGAGTAACGGATTAAGAGCGGGAACAGTAAACCAGGCGATAGTAGTAGAAAGGAAAGGCAAGAACGCGGGATTTGATTTAAAATACTCGAGGAACGAAGGAGTAAGCTACGCGCTGCCGAATGGAGACACGATTATAGCGGGAGCGACATTTGACGCTGGAAGC